>NZ_JACHIG010000010.1 GCF_014203095.1 Prosthecobacter vanneervenii
AGCTTGCTCGCCACTTCCTCTCCCTCATTCAGTTTGCCTCCGTCATCGACTGGCTCAGATATGGCTCTTGAGGGTTTTCAAACACGGCCTAGCCACCGACCCCGGCGAGCAGACCGACCTCAGCGCCAAGGAACCCGAAAAAGCCCAGGCCCTGCAAAAACTCTTCGACCAATGGAACGCCACCATGCAGCCCCCACGCTGGGAAGACCAGCGCTGGAACGGCGAGGAGAGCCGCAAGGAAAAGAAGAGGGTGAAGCGGAAGAAGAAGCAAAAGTAGCTCGGGCAATCTTGCCCGAAACGAGCACCGACTTCTCGGGCAGGATTGCCCGCGCCACCCCGGGAGTTTGCCTCATTGGCTCACATCATACGCTAAATTTTTCACGTTTCATCTTGCCATTCCAGATTGTATTCGTTAAAAATATAACGAAATGTCCGATCCATCCCAGCTTTCACGGCGTGAGCGCCAGATCATGAACGTCCTCCATGCCGAGGGCAGCGCCACGGTGGCCGCGGTGCAGGCGCAGCTCCCGGACCCGCCCACGGACATGGCCGTGCGCCGCCTCATGCACATCCTGGAGGAAAAGGGCCACGTGAAGCGCCTGCGCAAGGAGGGGCGGGAGGTCATCTACGCCCCCGCGCAGTCGAAGGCACGCGCCGGCATGAACGCGCTGAAGCAGGTGCTGGACACCTTCTTTGGCGGCGCGGTGGACGAGGCGCTGGCCGCGCACCTCACCCGCAAAGACGCCGCCCTCACAGACGAGCAGGCACAGCGCATCCAGAAGCTCATCGACGAAGCCAAACGCGAAGGCCGCTGACCTCTTATGAACGCTGCTCCTTTCCGTGACCTGCTTTTCCACACTGCGCTGAAGGGCACGGCGGTGCTTGTCGTGGCGCTTCTGCTCGGCCTGGCCCTGCACCGCATGGCCGCTGCACGCCGCTACGCCCTGTGGATCACCACCATGGCCACGCTGGCCCTGCTGCCTCTGGCCATGGGGCTGCTGCCTGCGTGGCATGTGCTGCCGAAGGCTTCCGGAGAAATGGAATGGCCGGTGATGGAGACGCCGCAGTTCAGCATCAATGCCGAGCCGGCTTTGACTGCGGGAAGCAGCAGAGCCATCCAGCCTGCCGCCGGCGCAGCCTTGCCTGTGCAGGCGCCGGCCCAGACCGCCTTTTCCTGGAATATTTCATGGCAGGATGTGGTAGAAAACATTCCCCTGGCCTGGATGCTTGTCGCATGCGGGTTGCTGCTGCGCCTCGCGCTCAGTGCGTGGCGGCTGCGGCATCTGGAGTCTTCTCTGCACCCAGGTGCCTGCCCCATGCTGGAGCAGGCGGCGCGTGAGCTGGGGCTGCGGCGCAGTCCGCTTCTGCTCATCGGCCCCGCCGATTCCGTGCCCATGGTCTGGGGTGTCTTCAGGCCACGGCTGCTGCTGCCACAGGGCTTTGAAAGCTGGCCTCATGAAAAGCAGCGCGGCGTGCTGCTGCACGAACTCGCGCATTTGAAGCGCGGAGATCCTCTCGCGCTCTGGCTGGCACAGTGGGTCAAGGCGCTGCACTGGTTCAATCCTCTGGCCTGGCTGACCCTGCGCCAGCTGCGTGCCGACCAGGAGCGCGCGTGCGACGATGCCGTTATGCGCCAGGGCGTGCGTGCCAGCGACTACGCACAGTCGTTGCTGGATCTCAGCCGCCACAACCGCATCGCACCGGGGCTCTCGCTCTGCGCATTGACGATCACGCGCTGCGCTCCGGTGGAGGGGCGTGTGAAAGCCATCCTGGACCCCGTTCGTCGGCGCGAAGGTCCCACCCTGCGCTGGCTAGCCGGGATTGCCGGCTGCGCCCTGCTTTTCGCCCTGCCCGTGGCCATGCTCCAAGCCATCGAAGGCCCCGTCCTTCGCGGCCGCATCCTGGATCGCAACGGCGTGGTGCTGGCGGAAAGCACGAAGGAGAAAGTGCGGGTGTATCCGCTCAAGACGCTGGCGGCGCACATGGTTGGCTACGTCCGCACACCTGATCAGAAGCATGCGCAGATCTATGGCGGGGCAGGTTTGGAAGTGAAGCAGGATGCCGCGCTGGCTGCGGGCAGGGATGTGGCTCTGACGCTTGATGCGCGCATTCAGGCCCTCACGATGCAGGCGATGAAGGACGGCGGTGTTGAGCGCGGCGCGACCGTGATGCTCGATCCTCGCACAGGTGAAATTCTGGCCTCTGTCTCACTGCCAAGTTTTGACCCGAACGATTTCATTCCTTCCATCAGTCACGAAAACTGGGATCGTTACCTCAAGGATCAGGACATCCCACTGTTCAATCGTTGCTTCAGAGGACTTTACCCTCCCGCATCCACCTTCACTCTGTTGACTGCCATGGCTGGGTTTTCCACCGGGTTGAGGAATGAGCATTATCAATGCACTGGTTCGGTCACCTACGGCACCCGCGTACTCCAGTGCTGGAAGGGAGTCCGTGATGAGACCGGTCATGGAACTCTGGATCTGAAAGGGGCCGTGCGCGACTCTTGCAACTGCTATTGGTATCAGTTTGGCAATGCGACCCGTGTGGGTGCTTTTGAAAAGCTGTTTGACGCCCTCGGTTTCAATCAAAACTACGGCCTTGTGTCGCATGAGTCGACAGCAATCCTGCCGAGCGAAGCCCAACTGAAAAAAGGCAGTCCTTCTCAGGGACAGGTGAATATGGCAAACCTGGCCATCGGCCAAGGGCTCACGCTGCTTTCCCCGGTCCACCTTGGTATTCTGGCCGCCACAGTGGCCAATGGCGGCAAGGTGCCGCAGCCCAGCCTGATGAAAAGGCAGGCCACCATGCCCTGGCATGTCGAACTTGCTGATCAAGGTGTCACTGCGGACAGCATGGAATTGCTTCGGCAGGGCATGCGAGCGGTGGTCAATGACCCCGCCGGGACTGGGAAGTCTGCGAAGAGCGACAAGGTCGTGATTGCCGCCAAAACAGGCACCGCGCAGTGGAAATTATCCTCGGATCAAAAGCTGGGATTGATGATCGGCTTTGCTCCGTATGACCAGCCGCAGATCGCGTTTGCGGTGATCTATGAAGGCCGCTCAGGCGAAGCCGTCAGTGGTGGAGCCCTCTGCGGGCCGGTCATTAAACGCATCGTGGAGGAGACGCTGGCGCTCCCGGCGGATGGTTCCGGTGAAGTGAAACCGGTGGAAGATGAGGTGACTCCGCTAAAGCAGGCCCAGATTGAGTTTGATTCCCACGCTGAAGAAATCAGGCGCGAGTTTCAGCTGCTGTTTAAAGAGCGCAGCGGCACATGTACGTTGAAACAGATCGATGTCCGGCACGGACGGGTGACCATTTTTGGAGAGGCCGTGGAGATGGCTGCGGCGCTGGGATTCAAGGATGCGCTTCCACAGATCGCAAAAAAATGGGAGATGGAATGGAGCTTTCCTGTTCCCCAGCCTCTGGAGGATGGGAAACGCGTGAAGTTCATGGCCGAGGGGGTCTGCAAAGGAAGCGTGGAAAATGCAGCTCCATCAAAGACGAAGACCACCACAAGCGACGCAGACCGCAGCATCGTCATGGACCCACAAGTGGCGGACCTCTGGAAAAGACTGAAAAGAAAGGGCTGGCTGGCCGATCTGCCAGCCGAGGCGATTGTGCTCGATGGTAATACCGAGCGCCTGGAGCAGTATCTTCCAGGCACACACAGGCTCTTCCGCTTCTCCCTTCCCCAAGAAGCGGCCCGTCGCTGGCTGGAAGATTCCATATTTGTCGAAGGCCAGCGCGAAAAGCTTTTGCGCTGGCCCCGTTTGCCAGCGTCGTTGAATGGCACTTTCACGGCAGCGAACAACTGCACCGTCATCGTTTCGGGTGTGAATGGAGAAACCGTGCAAGTGGTGGTATTTCAACGTTCGATCCCACCAGATGAACCCGGAAAGAACCGACCGTTTCAGAAACCACGCCCGTTTCGCCCCATCTTGATTGCGCCAGATGAATCGCAGGAGCCACTGCCTGCAGGCAGACTGGCTCCTGAGTACCATGGAAAGGGTTTCACTCAGGCTGAAGCCATGCCCACATTGGAAGTGGCCTTGCCAACGCTGCGCCCCGAGATCTCTCCGCAGGAGGTGCCGCTGCCGACCTTTCGGCCGGAACCGGGCCAGCACAGACTGCGAGTGGCTGAACCACTTTCCGTTTCATTGCCCCAACTTCCTCATCCCGTGGATCGTTTCAAAGGAGAACTCAGCGAAGAGTCTCAAAAAGCAATTACGCGTAGCTATCGATTAACTCAGATGCACAGCTTACTCATCAGCAGCCGCATGCAGCAGGCTTTAATCGTCAAGCCGCCGAAGGCCTAGGAAATGAAAACAGGAGAAGCGGTGCCGCTTCACTGCATCAGCAGCCCGCTGTCCGTGAGCCACTCCGTGAAACGCGTGGGCCAGCGGGAGGCGGCGGTGGGTTTCGCGTCGTGCTTGTAGCCAAAGCCGTGGCCGGCATTCGCAAAAATGTGCAGCTCGGCCTTCACCCCAGCAGCCTTGTATTTGAGATAGAGGGTGGCCATGCCTTCGGAGATGTCCTGGCGGTCACTGTAACCAGCGGCGATGAAGAGCGGGGGCATGCCCTTTTTGGCATCAAAGAGGCCGGAGGTGCCGGGGTAGATCAGGGCCTGGAAATCCGGGCGGCTGCTCTGCTGCTCGATGATGTCGGCGGATTCTTTGTTTCCAGGATCATTGGTCATGGCGGCAAAAGCGGCCAGCTCGCCACCAGCGGAGAAGCCCAGGATGCCGATGCGATCCGGCTGGATGTGCCACTCGGCGGCACGGGCGCGCACGGTTCGGATGGCGCGGCGGGCGTCGGCCATGGCGTGGTCCTGAATGGTATAGGTGCTGCCTTTTTCGCGGGCCAGGCGGTATTTAAGCACAAAGGCGGCGATGCCGTGCTCACGGAACCACTCTCCGAGTGCATAGCCTTCGTGGCCCAGACAGAGCTTGGAATGGCCGCCACCGGGGCAGATGATGACGGCGGTACCGGTGGCTTTGTCAGCCGCAGGCACAAAGGGGGTGATCGAGGGATTGTGCACATTGCACACGTTGCTGCCCTCAGTGGTTTCCGGCTCAGCGGCGCGGGCCTCGGAGCCAGGGGCTCCTTTGGGCCAGAGGGGCAGGGCAGCATGGGTGTCTGCGGCAGAGCAGAGCGCGGCGGGCAGGAGCAGGAGGCTGGCGAGAAGGGTGCGGTTCATGGCAAAGCTGGGTGAAATGTAACGCTGAGAAAGCCGAAGTTTGCCAGAAATCATCGCATGATTGACAAATCAAAGAGTACCGCTAGTGTCGCGCCCCCTCTTTTCGAGGGAGGCCGTGACTTGTCCGGTCTGAATCCACTGCTTCCCACTTTCACCACCCCACAAGCCCATGCCAAAGACATTCAGGACCTACCAGCCTTCCAAGCGCACGCGCAAGCAGCAGTTTGGTTTCCGCGCCCGCACGAAGACCGCGAACGGCCGTGACATCCTTCGCCGCCGCCGCCGCGCCGGACGCAAGCGTCTCCTGCCCAAGGGCGTCGAGGTTCACTTCAAGCGTCACACCCAGCAGCACGCGTAGTCTGCTGCGGCGCGCCCCTCCCCATGCGCCTTCCCTCAAACCTGCGGATGAAGCTCGCGCGTGATTTCGCGTGTGTGAAAACGCAGGGAGCCAGCCAGGCTGGAAAATATCTGGTGCTCGGAGCATTGCGTGTGGAGGCGCTCGAAGAGTTTCAGTTTGGCCTCATCACTGGGGGTCGGCTGGGCAATGCCGTGGTGAGAAACCGCATCCGCCGCCTGCTGCGTGAGATCATTCGTGCACACCGTGCAGAGGTTCTCCCCGGGTGGCAGATGGTCATCATCGCCCGCTGGCGTGCACCCCAGGCCACACTGCAAGAACTGGAAAACGACTGGCTGCGGCTGGCACGGCGCATGAGCCTGCTAAAACCCAAGACCTCGGCCCCGCCGCGTTCACCTGCACCATGAAGTGGCTCATCCGCATCCTTATCCGCGGCTACCAGGTGTTTCTCTCCCCCGTCATTCACGCCATTGGCGGTCCCGGCTCCGGATGCCGGTACACCCCCTCCTGCTCCCGGTATTTCCTGGAGGCGGTGGAGACCCACGGGGTGCTCCGCGGCAGTTGGTTGGGCATCTGCCGCATTTGCCGCTGCAACCCCTGGGGTGGCCACGGGCATGACCCGGTACCTGCCAGGAAATGACTCTCCCAGACGAGGAATGACGATTTTTCTTCAACAGTGTAATGGCAGCCGGGCTTTCCCCAGGCATGGGTGCGCCCGTCATTCTCCCGCCCCCTCTCATTGTTCGCTCGACGGCAGGCCAATCCGGCTGCACATGCCGTCTTTCACTAATTCTCTTCCCCCCACCCTTAGCTAAATTTCATGGACCGTAAAAGTTGGATCGTCGTGACGCTGTGTGTCATCCTCATGGGGGTGAACTGGCACTACATGCAGGAAAACCAGAAGCTTCAGCAGGCCGAGGCCGCACGTAAAAAACAGGAAGAAGTGGCCAAAAAAGCGGCCCAGGCCGCAGAGGCCAAGGCCACATCACCCGCCGCAAGTGCCACTACCACAGCCGCTCCCGCAGCCGCCGAGCTTCCAGAAGAAAAGCACTCCCTCAAGGTGGGCACCGTCACGTTTGAGCTCAGCTCCAAAGGCGGCGGCATATCCCGCGCTGTACTGGCTGGCACCGATAAGGTGACGCTCAACGTAAACGGCCTGGAGCCCATCGGTGCCCTGCGCCGCGAGGCCGCCGGACTCGACACCATCGCCTACAAGCTGACCGCCAAGAGCGACAAGAGCGCTACCTTTGAAGGCACCAGCAAGGAAGGCATCCTCGTCACCAAGACCTACACGCTGACCGAAGGTGCCGAGGGGGATGAGCACTTGGTGGACCTCAAGGTCACGCTGAAAAATACGGGTACCACCCAGCACCGTTCCGAGGAGTACTACCTCTATGCTGGTGCCGCCAGCGCCATCAAGCACGACGACGCTCGCTATGACGGCTTCTTCTGGAACAACGCTGGAGACACCGACAAGCATCTCTCCAACTACTATGCCAAGGGCTTCTTCAGCGACGCCCCCACGGAGTTTAAAAACTCCTACAGCGCCCTGCGCTACACGGGCGTGATGACGCGCTTCTACACGCACATCCTCACCCGCATCGCAGAGAAGGATGCCTCCGCCAAATTCTGGTCCTCCCGTCGCAAGCTGGCCCAGCCCATCGACACCGCCCACGCCACGCGCACTGACATCGAGGACTACGCCTACGATGCCGCCATGGGCCTGCCGGTGGTGGATCTGGCCCCGGGAGCCTCCGTCACCGAGAGCTACCAGATTTACCTTGGCCCGAAGGAGTACGACCGCCTCGCCCGCATCGGCCACCAGCGCAGCTACGCGATGTTCTACGGCTACTTCAAGATTGTGAGCATCGCGCTCTCAAAGGTCATGCGCTGGATGCACGACATCAGCGGCAGCTGGGGTCTGGCCGTCATCCTGCTCACCATCTTCGTCCGTCTCTGCCTCTGGCCCATCCACGCCAAGTCCACCATGACCATGAAGCGCATGGGTCTGCTGGGGCCAAAAATGAAAGAGCTGCAGGAGAAGTACAAGGACAATCCCCAGCAGCAGCAGATGGAGGTGATGAAGCTCTACAAGGACTACGGCGTGAACCCGCTCGGAGGCTGCCTGCCGCTCTTCCTGCAGTTCCCCATCTTCATCGGTCTTTACAGCGTGCTGGAAGTGGCCGCCGAGCTGCGCGGCCAGTCCTTCTGGTGGGTTCGCGACCTCGCGGCCGCAGACACCCAGGGCCAGCTCCTCGGCTTCAACATCAACCCCCTCCCGCTCATCATGGGTCTGACCATGGTGGCGCAGATGAAGCTGACCCCGCAGCCTGCCACGGTGGACAAGACCCAGCAGCGCATCTTCATGTTCATGCCGCTGTTCTTCCTGTGGATCAGCTATGACTTCGCCGCCGCGCTGGCCCTCTACTGGTCCACGCAGAACATCTTCAGCATCTTCCAGACCCGCGTCATGAAGCTCTACATGCCCGAGCCCAAACTGGAAAAAGTGGCCGCAAAACCCGCAGCCAAGCCCGCTGCAGCCAACGGCAACAATCCCTTCTTCAACCCCGGCGGTGCGCCGCAGAAGGAGAAGAAAAAGGGAGGCAACAAGCCCCCGCGCCTCGGAGGCTAGAAGACCAAATCCCTGCCATCTGGGCAGGAAGAGTGCTGTCTCGTGACGAACAACGGCGTCCATCCGAAGGTCGGATGACGCCTCTGGCAGACCGCCGCTTTGCCTTCTGACGGGCGTTATCATGGCGATTGTTTCATCCATCGAATTTATTCGTTCGTCATTTCCCCCCTTACCGGCTAAAACGTCATAGTCCCTGCGCGTCATGACTCCCCTCGAACACGCCCACCACATTCTCGACACCATGCTCGGCTACCTGGGCTTTGTGGTCCAGATCGAGGATGACAACGGCCCGGACGGCCCCACGCTGCAGGTGCTCACAGACGACTCCGACGCCCTCATCGGCCGCCGCGGAGAGACACTGGAGGACATCCAGTACCTCGTGAACCGCGTGCTCCAGCGCCACATCAAGGACGCACCGCGTATCCGCGTGGACGTGGAGTTTTACCGCTCCATGCGGGAGGACAAGATGATCGCGCGCGCCAAGGAGCTGGGAGAACGCGTGCGCGCCACCGGCCAGAGCGCCGACTTGCCGCCCATGAACAGCTACTACCGGCGGCTGATCCACAACGTGTTTGTAAACGACCCCGAGGTCATGAGCGTGAGCTTGGACGGCGCGGCGCGTTTCAAACGCATCGTGCTCAAAAAACGCGACAGCTAGCGGCCTCCGAACGCATTTCGTCCCCCCCGCGAACGAAGGAAAACAAGCTTCGTTCTTTACTCGCGACGCGATTCTGAGTTATTTTTTCTAACCCGCGCAAAATTGCCGCGCACTCGTCAACATCTTCCCTCCCAACACCCTCGCAGCTCCCATGAAATTGAGTCGTTACCCATCTGCCGTCATTGCCCTTGCCTGCAGTGCCGGATTTTTGCACGCCGACGTCGTGACCCTCAAGGACGGCAAAAAGCTCGAAGGCAACATCCTTTCCGAGACGCCCACCTCCATCCGCATGAAGTACCGCCTCACACCCAAGATCTGGGATGAGCGCGAGTTTCAGCGCAGCGAGATCGCCGAAGGCGGCATCCTCAAGCAGAAGCCCGAAGAGGTGGAAATCCTCGAGCTCCGCAAGTTCAGCCCCACCCCGGACCTGATGACGGCTGAAAAGTACGAGCAGCTCATCCAGGACCGCCTGCGTCCGTTTGTGAACCGCTACCCCGGCACCAAGGAAGCCGCCGAGGTGGAAGAAATGATCAAAGTGGCACAGGAGGAGAAGGAAAAAGTGGTGGCCGGCGGCGCCAAGCTCGAAGGCAAATGGCTCTCCCGTGAAGAGGCCAAGGCCGAGGCCCTGAACATCAAGGCCTTCGGAATTGCCGCCGCACTCCATGAGAAGGCCGAAGCCAAAGACTACTCCGGCGCGCTCAAGGAGTTCGACAAGCTCACCGACCCCCGCACCGGACTTCCTGCCTCCATCTACTACCCCAAGACCGTGGAGGAGATTCTTGGCGTGCTGAAGTCTTATGAGGGCCAGGTCAACCAGATGATCAGCAATCAGCCGACGCTGCAGAAAATGCGCGAAGACAGCACCAAGAAGCTGATCGAGCCCGACCTTTCACGCCTGAATGACGCCATCAAACGCGAAAAAGAAAACTGGAAGAACACCTTCGAAGAGGAACGCAAGGTCACCCGCTGGTTCACACCCTACAAGTACGACCTGGAAAGTCTCAAGGTGCTCGCCAAGACCATTACCGATGAGATTGACCGCCTCAAAGCCATCGATCTTCCCAGCATCACCCGCGTAAATGCAGCCCTTGCCGAAGTCATGCGCGCAGATGCCAAAGCAGCGACTGACAGAGCAGCACTCCCCAAAATGGCGGAAGCCATCGTGGCAGGAGAGACGGCCGCGGCCACCGTCAATCCCAGCAGCAGAGAATTCTATCGCGCCTTCTTTGGCAGCTACCGCGAGCGCTACACCTACTTCTCTCAGACGGTCGGTGCCGCCTCTGGACAAATGCAGCCTGCCGCAGCCGGCTCCGCTGGTGGCTCCTCCGCCATCGCAGGAACAGCCACTCCGACGACGGATGACAAAGTGGCCGCCGCCTTGGCCGCTGCTACTGCACCGGCACAGCCTGCCGCTGCTCCCGCCGCACAACCCGGTGCTGCAGCTCCTGCTGCCATGCCAGCGGCACAGCCTGGCGCTTATCCTCAGCAGGCTGGCTACCCGCAGCAACAGGCAGGTTATCCGCAGCAGCAGGCCGGCTATCCTCAAGGCTACACCCAGCCTCAGGCCGCCGCACCCGCTGCTGCCGCCGAAGAGGAAGGCATGGGCCTCATGACCATGATCTACATCGTCGTAGCCGTCGTGGCACTGGTGGTTCTGGGTGCCGTCCTTCTGAAAAAGAAGAAGAAGTAAGCCCCCTCCTATCTCCCTTGGGTGCAGCGCTTGTCACTAGCGCTGCACCTTTTTTTGCCGTTCTGGCCCGCTGAAACTCTCCATCGCACCGCAGATGCGTGGATAGCAGAAACCGGGTCTGAAGGCGGAGGCACGAGCCGACGGAGGGGGGACCCCCGCCTGCAGCGTGTTCGTGGATCTGCGAAGGCGCATGTCACTGCAGGAGAGTATGGGATCGGCACAATCACACTCCTTTTCCAGAACGCTGGCTGGCCGATATGAAACACCCGTATGACCCGTTTTCAGCTGCGCGTGGTATTAGCTCTGGGTGCTGGCTGAGAGGCACACTGCACCGCCCCAATCCTCGGCATGCAAACACAAAAAGGGAGGGCCGTAAGCCCTCCCTCTTAAACACGATGAAAAAGCTTCCTTGAAAGAAGCAATTAGCTTTCGCTCTGGACCTGGTCCTTGACGGACATGGCGTCCTTGCCCTGGCGCTGGCGGAGGTAGTGCAGACGGGCGCGGCGCACACGGCCGGACTTCGTCACTTCCACCTTGGCCACCTTGGGGCTGTGCAGGGGGAACACGCGCTCCACGCCTTCGCCGTAGGAAATCTTGCGGACGGTGAACGCCTCGTTGATGCCATGGCCTTTGCGGGCGATGACGATGCCTGCGAAGATCTGGATACGTTCCTTGTCACCTTCCACGACTCGGGTGTGAACCTTGACGGTGTCGCCCACGTTGAAAGCGGCGACTTCCTTCTTCAGCTGTTCTTGATTGATCTTTTCGATGATGTTGCTCATGACACACTCCTAAACCTGCGCTGCGCAAGGCCTTCAAACAGTCCGGCCGGGGGCGAGGGGCGGTGAAGTTGGCGAGTTCCTGGCATTTGGCAACCGGTTTTTCCCTGCACTGGAAACCACGCCGTTCCGCGCCTATAGAAATCACCCCCTCTTTACCATGGAATCCACCACTTTAGCCCTGATCCATGCCGCCATCACCGAAGATGTCGGCTCTGGAGACCTCACCTCCCTGTATTTCACCCCGGAAAACTCCCGTTCCAGGGCTGAAATCGTGGCCCGTGAGCCCGGCGTCGTCTCAGGGGCGGAGGTGGCCCGCACCGTCTTTCTCACGATCGACCCCACCCTGGAGGTGGAGGTCTGCCTGCCTGACGGCAGCTCCTTTGAGCGCGGCGGCGTGCTCATGAAGATCGCAGGCAGCACCCGCTCCCTCCTCACGGCAGAGCGCACCGCACTGAATTTCCTGCAGCGCCTCTGCGGCGTAGCCGCCCAGGCAAGGCGTTATGTAGAAGCGGTAAAACCGCACCCCGTGCAGATCTGGGACACCCGCAAGACCACCCCCGGCTGGCGCCTGCTGGAAAAGACTGCCGTGCGCCACGGCGGCGGCACCAATCACCGCATGGGCCTTTACGACCATGTCATGGTCAAGGACAATCACCTCGCCGCCAACAGCGATCTCCCTTCGCTCCAGGCCGCCATCCATAAACTGCGCTCCGAACGCCCCGGCGTGCGTGTCCAGCTGGAAGCCGACACCCTGGACCAAGTAGCCGGCTTCCTCACGCTGGAAGGTGTGGACATGCTGCTGCTGGACAATATGGGCCCCGAAAAACTGCGCGAAGCCGTGCAGATGGTGGGCGGAAAGCTCTGGCTGGAGGCCAGCGGCGGCATCACCCTGGAAACGATCAAGGACGTGGCTGCCACCGGAGTAAACGCCATCTCCGTGGGCGCGCTCACGCACTCCAGCCGTGCGCTGGACCTAGGATTGGATCTTTACGGCTCCTAGCACCTGCTTGGGGCCGAGGAGCGGAAATCCCGGCTTTGCCCCCGGCGGTGCCGTGATACACTCGCATGCATGAAGACGCTTTTGCTTTCCGCCTTCTCCCTCCTTGCAGGTGCTGGACTGCTCCACGCAGCCTTGCCGGGGGCTGAATCACTGGCCAGGCTCATCACCCGCGAGTTTGACACCAACTCAGACGAAACCCTCGACCAGGGCGAGTGGCAGGGCGGCATTGCCCGCAGCTTTGACCGCCTGGATAAAAACCTCGACAGCTCCATCAAGGCGGAGGAGGTGGACGCGCTGCAGGGAGATCTGGCTGAGGAAGCCGGAAACCTCGGCGGCACGATCATCGTGGCGCTGATCAAGCAGGTGCTGATGTCTCTCGATCAAGACGGCGACAAAGCCGTGAGCCGCAAGGAATACGACGCTCTCACAGACAGCATCTTCACCCGGCTGGACGCCGACAAAAACGCCAGCCTCACGCTCTCAGAACTGGCCGACCTGCCCGTGAAAATGGTCACAAAGTAAAGAAACAAGCGTACACATCGCATCTGGTTCACTATTCGGACCAGCGGGTTTGGCGCGAAAGCAAACCGCGCCTCCCGTACTCTCCGGCACTATGACCAGCCGCCGCCACTTCCTCACCACCGCCGCCCTCGCCGTTCCTTTCATCGCACGCGGTGCTTCCGCACCTGTGGCAAAGATCCTCGAAACGAAGGTCATCTCCCAGCAGCCGGAGTTTTACCACGGCTGGCCCACCGTGGCGCGCCGGCAGAATGGCGAGCTGTGGCTCTCATGGTCCGGCGGCCGTGAGTCTCATGTGTGCCCCTTTGGCCAGGTGCATGCCATGACCTCCAAAGACAACGGCACCACCTGGACCTGGCCGCGCGTGCTGCTGGACACCGCCACCGATGACCGCGACTCCGGCGTGCTCGAAACCTCCAAAGGCTCCCTCATCGTCACCACCTTCACCTCGCTGGCCTATGAGGACTCCTTTAAAAAAGCCGCCGCCATGGCGGAGCTCACAGACAAGGGCTGGGTCTCCAAGGCCATGCCTGCGGAGCGCTATGCCAAATGGAAGGCCGCGCACGAGCGCCTCAGTGATGAAGAACGCAAAGCCGAGCTCGGCGAATGGGTGATCCGCTCCACCGACGGCGGCAAATCCTGGTCCACCCGCATCCCCACCATCGTGAACAGTCCGCACGGCCCCATCCAGCTCAAAGACGGCCGCCTGCTCTACGCGGGCAAGCAGCTCTGGACCCAGGACAAGAAGATCGGCGTCGCCGAGTCCAAAGACGACGGCCAGACCTGGCAATGGCTCGCGGAAATCCCCACCCGCAAAGGCGATACCGCCTCGAATTCCTATCACGAACTCCACGCTGTGGAGGCCGCAGACGGCACCCTCATCGCTCAGATCCGCAATCACAACACCGCCAACAAAGGCGAGACCCTGCAAACAGAATCCAAGGACGGCGGCAAGACCTGGAGCGAGCCCCACAGCATCGGCGTCTGGGGCCTGCCCTCCCATCTGCTCCGTCTGCGCGATGGCCGCCTGCTCATGACCTACGGCCACCGCCGCAAGCCCTTCGGCAATCAGGCTCGCGTCAGCACAGACAACGGCCAGACCTGGAGCGAGCCCATGATCCTCTCCGGAGACGGCATCGGCGGCGACCTCGGCTACCCCAGCACGGTGGAGCTGGCAGACGGCACACTGCTCTCCGTCTGGTACGAAACCATGAAAGACCCCAAGCTCGCCGTCCTCCGTCAGGCCACCTGGCGCATCGAGTGAGGATTGATGCTCTCTTCCTGCCAAGTCTGATCCTGCCATGAAATTTGCTCTGCTTCTGTCCAGCCTGCTTGTCTTGCGGTATCCGCTGCAAGCGCAGACCCAGACGCATGCACAGCTCAAACTCACCGTGCCGCTTGAGCATCAGGTTTTTCAGCGCAGCAGCAAGGACAAGGGCAGCATCCAAATAGCCGGCAGCGCTGCTGCCTCCGTCATCGAGGCACGCATCGGCTCTGGCGGCGCTTGGCAGCGGCTCGATGCAAAGTTCGAAGCCGGTCATTTCACCGCCGTTTTGGAAGCACCCGCCGGCGGCTGGTTCCAGCTTGAAGTGCGCGCATCAGAAGCTGGCGCTGTGCTTGCTGCAGCCACCGTCGAACACATCGGCATTGGCGAGGTGTTTGTCGTCGCCGGTCAGTCAAACTCGGCGAATCACGGAGCCGAAAAGCAGCACAACCAAGGTTCCTTCGCATCCTTCGATGGCCGAAGCTGGCATGTCACGGATGACCCGCAGCCCGGTGGCAGCGGAAATGGCGGCAGTTTCATGCCGCCGCTGGGCAATGCCCTGGCCGCGAAGCTGGGCGTGCCTGTGGGTTTCATCCCCTGTGGCATCGGAGCTACCAGTGTGCGCGAGTGGCTGCCCAAAGGTGCCACGTTTCCAAATCCGCCCACCATCGAATCGCGCGTGCAAAAGCTCCCCAATGGAGAATGGGAGAGCAAGGGGCAGGCCTACGACACGCTGGTGCAGCGCATGAAGTCAGCCGGTCCCCACGGCTTCCGCGCTGTGCTCTGGCATCAGGGCGAGAGCGATGCCAATCAGAAGGACCCGACACGCACGCTGCCTGGAAAGCTGTATCGCGAGTCTCTGGAGAAAATCATTCGCACCTCACGCCAGGAGATTGGCTGGGAGGCGCCATGGTTCGTCGCACAGGTCAGCTATCATGTGCCGGGAGACGAAGCATCTCCGGACATCCGCGCAGCGCAGGCGTCGTTGTGGCAGGATGATGTCGCGTTGCAAGGTCCGGACAGCGACGCGCTCAAAGGCGATCTCCGCGAGCGCAATGGCCAGGGCGTGCACTTCAGCGGCGCAGGCCTGCGCGAGCATGGCGCACGCTGGGCCGCTCAGATCATCCCCTGGCTGGAGAAGCAGCTCAAATGATTCACAAGTGGCTGCGTGCAGGGCCTGATGAAGAAGGAGCGAGCGGAACAAGCGTTGCATCATCCCAGCCGGACGTCACGTTCTGCTTTCATGAAGCATCTGCGCCTCTTCCTTTTAATCGTCACTTCCACCGCCTTGGCGGAATCCAACTGGCCTCAGTTTCGCGGCGAAGGCGGGCTGGGCATCGGCACGGGTAAGCCGCCGGTGGAATTCAATGCGCAGAAAAATGTGAAGTGGCAGGTGGAGGTGCCTTTCGGCCATTCATCTCCCTGCATCTGGCAGGACAAGATCGCGCTCACAGGTCTCGATGCCGGCAAGCTGATCACTCTCTGCCTCAGCCGCACGGACGGGCACGAGCTGTGGCGCGCTGCAGCCCCGGCGGAGAAGGTCGAAGGGGCGCACCGCATCGGCAGCCCGGCCACGCCGACGTGCTGCACGGATGGCACCCACCTCATCGCTTACTTTGGCTCCTACGGCGTGCTGGGCTATGACTGGAATGGAAAGGTGCTGTGGCAGAAGCCCCTGCCACCACCCATCGTGGAGTTTGGCACCAGCGCCTCGCCGATCATCGCGGATGGCAAAGTCATCATTGTGGCGGATCAGGATGTAGGCAGCTACATGATCGCGCTGGATGTGAAGACAGGAGCACAGGTGTGGCGCGTGGACCGCAGCGAATTCCGCCGCAGTTTTTCCACGCCCTTCATCTGGCGGCATGATGGCATCGAGGAGCTGGTGGTGAGCGGCTCTCTCTGGACGCGCAGCTACGATCTCAAAGATGGCAAACAGCGCTGGTCCGCCGGCGGCATGGCGCGTGTCTCCAACACCAGCCCCACTGCCTTGGGAGACGTGCTCCTCGTCTGCGGCTGGAACATGGGCGGAGATCCCGATGACCGTGTGGAGATGGAAGCCTTTGATTCCTTCATGGCTGCCAATGACGCAGACAAAAACGGCACGCTCAGCGAGATGGAATTTCCCGCAGGCCCGCTGCGCGACCGCTTCACCATCATCGACGCCGACAAGGACGGCAAAGTCACGCAGGCGGAGTATGACGCCATGCGCGCCATCTTTGCCCAGGCGGCCAACCAGCTCTTTGCCATCAAGGCCGGCGGCAGCGGCGACATCACCGAGACCCACGTGATCTGGCGGCAGACAAAGCACCTGCCCTATGTGTTCTCTCCCGTAGTGGCCAACGGCCGCCTCTTCACCGTCAAGGGCGGCGGCCTCGCCTCAGCCTATGATGCCAAAAGCGGCAGCCCCCTTTTCCAAGGCGAGCGCCTCGATGCCTCTGGCGAATACTACGCCTCAGCCGTGACCGCCGACGGCCATGTGTACGTGACCTCCCAGCGCGGCGTCATCTCCGTGCTGGATGCCGCAAGCGACACGCTGAAGGTGCTGGCCAGAAATGACATGAGAGCCCCCGTCTTTGCCTCGCCTGCAATCGTGGATGGTGTGATCTATGTGCGCACCAACAAGCAGCTCTGCGCGTTTGGTCATTGACCGATGCGCTCATTCCGCAGCAGCAGCCAGAACACGGCGGCAACAATGTAGAGCGCGCCAAAGCCGCCCAGCACCGCATCCCAGCCGCCGGCGTGCACCAGCAGCCAGGGAACCACGACCGGAAACGCTGCAGCACCCAGATTGCCGCACATGTTGGTCGTCGCGCTGAGCGTGGCCACATGCGGGCCGCCGAGATTCATCACTGTGGCACCGAGGCAGGGATTGGCCGTGGCAGCGCAGAACATGCCCGCGCTGATCACCAGCACTGCGATCACGGGATTCGCGACAAACCAGGCGCAGAAAATCAATCCTGCACACAGCAGCAGCGCCGTGGCGGTCAGGCCCTGCCGCGCGAGGCGCTGGCTGCCCGTGCGGCGCAGCAGCACATCTGACAGCACGCCTCCGGCCATGCAGCCTGTCACATCAGCCAGCAGCGGCAGTGTGGTCAGCCAGCCGGAGCCAAGGATGGTCACCCCGCGCGCCTCCTGCAGATAAGTGGCAAACCAGCTGGCAAAAAAGATGTACCCCGCCGCACGGCAAAACTGCTGCAGGCACAGGCACCACAGTGCCGTACTCCGCAGCAGCAACCCCCACGGCACGCGCGGAGCTTCCACCGCAGCTCCTTGCGGCGCGTCTTGCTCGATCTGCGCGCGCTCGGCCGCATTCACTCCTGGGTGTTCGGTCGGCCGGTTGCGGTACCAGACCGCAAACCATGCAGCCCACAGCACCCCGGGCACCGCATACCACACGAACATCCAGCGCCAGCCGATGCTCACAACCAGCCACGCTGTCAGCGGTGCAGCGATGATGCTGCCCACCGACATGAAGCCGCTGAAGGCACCCGAGGCCGAGGCCTGGGCCGTGCGTGGAAACCACCGCGCCATCACCGTGGTCCCCAGCGGCACCAGCCCCGCCTGCGCCATGCCCATGAAGGCGCGCGCTCCTGTCATCACCGCCAGATTTCCCCATGCCAGGAAGGCGGTGGCCACGGACCACAGCACGCCATGCAAAGATAATGACCAGCGCGCTCCCAGCCGCTGCGCCAGCATCGCCGCAGGGATCTGGCACAGCGCATACGGCCAGAAGAACGAGCTCATGAGCATGCCCGACTGCTCCTTGGTGATGCCCAGCTCCGTACGGATCGTGCTCTCCGCCGGTGCCACCCCATTCCGCGTGAAATACGCCAGCGCCGCCCCCGCGCAGATGCCTGCGAGCACGATGAAGCGGGTGCGGGTGGGTTTCATGGCCGGAAGATCACCAGTCCGTCACGCCACCGTCTGAACCGAATTCGCGCAGCACGATCTCCTGCTGGAAGGGATGCTTCTTCACCTCCGCTTCGTTGATGGTGATGCCGAGCCCGGGCTTCGTATTTGGGCGGACGATGCGGCCTTTTTTCTCCACAGTGAAGCCCTCCTCCACCACGTCCTGCCGCCATGGCACATCGTTGTGCACGGTTTCGCAGATGATGTAGCTCGGCTGTGAGAAGCCAAATTCTAGCGAGGCAGCAGTGCTCACAGGTCCCTGCGGATTGTGCGGCGCGAGAGAGATTCGATGCGCCTCCGCCAGTGCGGCGATGCGTTTGGCGGCGCTCAGCCCGCCACAGTGGGTGATGTCCAGCTGGCAGATCTCCACCGCGCGTTTCTCAAACAGGTCCTTGAAGGCCTCCAGATGCGTCACGCGTTCGCCACTGGCCACGGGTGTGGTGAGTGCGGCATTGATGCGGGCCAGTCCGTCCACGCATTCGGGCCAGCATGGTTCTTCAAAGAAGTAGAGGCCGAAGTCATCCAGGGCTTTGCCAAACTTCAGCCCCATCGCGGGGGAGGGCCGCGCATGGCAGTCCACCATGATGTCGATGTCCGGCCCCACGGCCTCCCGCATGGCGGCCACGGCTGCGGCTGCGGCGCGCACGGGCTTCTGGCCCTCGATGGGCATCGTGCTGGGCACCGCCATGCTTTTAAAGGCGGTGTAGCCGTCCGCCACGGCGGCTTGCGCCAGCTCGGCAAAGCGTTTCGCATTGTCCGCCGGAGTTTGGTAAAAGTCCTCCATCTTGCCGCCGCCGAGATGGCAGTAGGTGCGCACAAAATCACGCACCGGTCCGCCAAAGACCTTGGAGAGCGGCATGTTCGCCACCTTGCCCACGATGTCCCACAGCGCGAGGTCGATGCCCGCGATGGCCGTGGCACGCACGATGCCGTGCCCATGCCAGAAGTGCTGCCGGTACATCATCTGCCACAGGTACTCCACCCGCGTGGGATCTTCGCCAATGAGCAGGTGCGACATGTCCTCGATCGCACCCACGATGCTGCGCGTGTGCCACTCCAGCGTCGCCTCTCCCCAGCCGATGAGCCCGGGCTGGTCGGTGACGACTTTGACGAAGACCCAGTTTCTCATCCGCGCGTGGCAGACGAGTGTTTCGATGGCGGTGATTTTCATGAGGCGATGTGGTTGGAAAGGGATTCGATCAGCTGCTCCAAGCTGCCCGCCGCGACAACGGCGATGCTCTCCTGGTAGATCCCAGTGTCGTAAAGCTCGCGAGGTGGCAGGTAGGATGCCCCCCAGTCGGCGGCAATGGTGGCCACGAGGATGACTTTATCCGGAAAGCGGCGGCGCAGCTCGGTTTGCAGCACGCTGTAGCTCTCTCCCTGCACACCCACCCACACCGCATCGCCCATGTGCCAGACGACGACTTGCAGCGGAAAGCGATCTCCCGGCGGCAGCTGGTGGAGCTTGTGCAGCAGTCGCGTTTTGCGCTCGCTCATCGCACGGCAGTCGGCGGCATGGGCCTCATCGCCTGCAGCACGCGCAGTGGCCTCGGCAGCCTGATAGTGATCCAGCTCCGCCTGCACCTGCGCCACCGTCGGCTGGCCGGGTCGATAGTGCAGAGGCTCCTGCCAGCGCTGCAACTTCCACCCGGCTTTGGTGTCCAGGTTGATCTTCTCGTGCTTCCACGCGCCGAGTGTCGCACCGGAAACGACAGCACCTTGATAAACAAACGTCGTGCCCGCCGCTGGCAGCGCGGTGAGGGCCGAGAGCGCGGCGTAGCCCAGCTCGCGCCCATTGCGATCCGCCACGGCTATGTCACCGACGAAGCCCTCGCGCGGTCCCAGCTCGCCGCTGGCACCCTGCAAAAACAGGCAGGGCGCGGAGGTCTCGCGCTCCACCAGCTCGCGCATCGCGCCGATGTAGTCGGGGCTGATCAGCGTGTTCTCCCATGCCAGCGTGGTGGGATGGCATGCATAGTTCACGATGCTGGCGAGCACTCGCCCGTCATCCGCCGTCACACGCGCCACGATCACGCTGTCATCAGCAGGCACGCCGGGATTGTGCCCGCAGATGTATTGGCTGCCGTCCCAGAAATCGCGCTGCGTGGCCAGACTGCAGCGGCCACGGCCATACACGATGCCGGCAGGTTGCAATGACGCGATGCATTGCCGCATGAGCCGACCTGCTTTCTCGCCCAAACCATCGAGATAGAGAGGAATGAGATCACCGCCGGGCAGAGCGGCCCGGTCCAGCCCCATGAGCCCCGCGCCATGCGTGTGGGAAAAAACCACGAGCACCTCCTCCTTCGCCACACCACCAATCTCCGCCGCCCGCGCCACGAGCTGCGCATGCTCCGTGGCACCCATCACGCAATGATCCAATGCCAGGAGAATCTGCCGCCCCATTCCTTCCATGTCCGCAAACACCGCCACCGTGGCGCGCAGCGGCCGGTGCACACCGGTCGCGCGTTCATGCTTCGCCGCACCCCACATGCGGTGGTAGATGTCCGCAGGAGGTGTGATGTCACACCAGGAAAGCGCAAAACGGCAGCGGCTCTGCGGCGTGGGATCTTCGGTGCGGGAAGGCTGACGCATGAAATTTGGAAGAATGATGAGGGGTAAAATGATGAAAAGGCACGAATCCTTCAAAACATCATTTTACCCGCCATTATTTTACCTCCCCTACTGGTCTGTTTGTCGCACCAGAGATTATTTGCCTCTCTGGCTGCGTAGTTCTGCCATGAAGCTGATTCTCTCCTCCTGCCTGGTTCTTGGGTCCTTCTCTGCATTGGCTGCCGACAGCACCATCGACATCGGCTCCCGCCGCGAGCTGTTTGTGGATGATTTCCTCATCGACAAGCTCACCGGCAAGGCCAAACAGCAACTGCATCATCCGCAGATCCAGGAGATCGCGCTGCTGCATGACGCGCCCTGGGAGGGCAGCGGCAGCGGCTATCACAGTGTCTTCAAAGACGGGGACAAGTACCGCATGTACTACAAGAGCTGGCAGCTCACCGTCACAGCACCGGGCAAGGTCAATACTGGCGAGCACCCGCTCTTCACCTGCTACGCGGAGAGCGATGACGGCATCCACTGGCGCAAGCCCGAGCTGGGCTTGCATGAGTTCAAAGGCTCCAAGGCCAACAACATCGTCATCCCCCACGGCATGATGGGAAAGGTGAACCCCGATGGCGGCCATCCCGCCGTCTTCAAAGATGAAAATCCCGCCGCGCCTGCGGACGCAAAATACAAGGCCATCGTGCGCTCCAATTCACCCAAGGGACTGCTCGCGCTCAAGTCACCCGATGGCCTGCGCTGGTCCCCCATGGCCGATGCGCCCGTCATC
Organism: Prosthecobacter vanneervenii; assembly: GCF_014203095.1. NCBI lineage: Bacteria > Pseudomonadati > Verrucomicrobiota > Verrucomicrobiia > Verrucomicrobiales > Verrucomicrobiaceae > Prosthecobacter > Prosthecobacter vanneervenii. The sequence continues at coordinate 21,359 of NZ_JACHIG010000010.1, forward strand.
ACCGATGGCGCGTTTGATTCGCAGAACCTCGCGTTCTGGGATGCCCACAGCGGCCAGTATCGCGCCTACTGGCGCTACTTCACCGGCGGCACCACCGATGAAAAAAACTGGAAGCCCTCAGGCGACCGCGCCATCCGCACGGCGACCTCGAAGGACTTCATCCACTGGGAAAACCAGCACGATCTCACCTATGTGGATTCCCCGCCTGAGCAGCTCTACACCAATCAGGTCAAGCCCTACCACCGCGCCCCGCATCTGCTGCTCGGCTTTCCCACGCGCTACACTGAGCGCGGCTGGGCAGACAGCATGCGCGCGCTGCCGGAGCGCGAGCACCGCGAATGGCGCTCCAAGTCTAGCGACCGCTACGGCATGGCCATCACCGAGGGGCTCTTCATGGCCAGCCGCGACGGCGTGAAGTTCAAGCGCTGGAATGAAGCTTTCCTGCCGCCCGGCATCGAGCGACCCGGCACCTGGAACTACGGCCACCAATACATCGCCTGGCATCCGGTGGAGACCAAATCTGCGCTGGAAGGTGCCCCCAATGAGCTCAGCCTCTACGCCACCGAGAGCTACTGGACCGGCAGGAGCAGCGCCCTCCGCCGCTACACCCTGCGGCTCGACGGCTTTGTCTCCATCCATGCCCCCAGAAGCGGCGGCGAACTCATCACCAAGCCGCTCACCTTCACCGGCAAGGCGCTCACCCTGAACTTCGCCAGCTCCGCTGCGGGTGGCATCCAGGTGGAGATCCAGGATGCAGACGGCAAGCCGCTCCCCGGCTACACGCTCGCCGATTCACAGCCCGTCTTTGGCGATTCTCTCGACCGTACTGTCACCTGGAAAACAGGTCCCGATGTGAGCCCCCTCTCCGGCAAACCCGTGCGCCTGCGCTTCGTGTTGGATGATGCGGATTTGTACTCGCTCAAGTTTGAATAATGCCCCTTGGTCAGCTCACACTCCATTGTGCTGGAGATCAAAAGCGGGATCGAGCGCAGCACCGTCCAGCAGGTGCTCGACAAGGTGGCGTGCCAGCCAAGGGGCTCGCAGAGAGCCCTTGGAGCCGAGTCCGTTGAGAAAGGCCACGCGTGGATGCGAGGGATGCGTTCCCATCAGCGCCTGGTGGTTTTTGATAATGGGACGCACAGCAGTCTGCGCCGCCGTGATCTGCGCCGGGACCTTGAGCAGGCTGGCCAGGTTTTGCTCCAACTGCTGGAGCTGATCTGGCGCGGGCGTGTGGGGATTATCAAACTGCCACTCATAGGTGGAGCCTGCGCGCAGGCTGCCATCCGGCCGCAGCAGCAGCCAGCATGAGCGGTTGAGAATGCGGCGCTCCCCTCGCAGGTCCGCCTGCACGGTCAAAATCGTGCCGCGCGCGGATTGGAAGGGCACCCAGTGGAAAAGCGGATGCTGCTGCGCGTTCCAGCCCTGCGCCCAGATGACATGGGAAAAGAGCTCCCCGCGCCACTCCACACCTGCGGCATCGTCATGCACATCCTCCGGCTTCACATGAGCCTGCATCCACGCACCCTGCTGCTCGAAAAAGCCGCGGCTGGCCTCCAGATATGCAGGTGTGTCCAGCCAGGCGGCATGGCGCTGCTGAAAGCCGTTCTCCGGCGCGTGAATGACGTCGGCATCCAGCACGGGCCGCTGCGGATGCAGAAAGGGCTGCATGTCCGCGTCTTGTCGGCGCTTGTGCCATTTGGCGATCTCGGCCTCGCTCTTCAGCAGGCGCACATACCCACGCGGGAAGCAGAAACGCTGATGCAGCAGCCGCCCGCAGCGGCGGTAAAAAGGCAGCGCCTCGCGGTAAAACTGCGCATAGCGCCAGCTCACCGTCAGCCGCATGCCGGTGATCGGCGTCATGAGCCCCGCGGCCACCTTGGAGCACGTCAGCGCCTCCGCCCGATCAACGATCAGAAACGGCACTCCACGCTCCCACAGCCGCCACGCCAGCGCCGTACCGGCGAGCCCCTGGCCAATGATGAGAATGCGTGGGGAGGGCATGGAATAGACGCTCGTTCCGCAGCCCCCGCCTCACGGCTGCTGGGGCTTTTCCACCATGGCGTGCATGATGGCGTGGAGCTTTTCCTGGGTCTGCGAGACCTGCTCCTGAGTGGGAGTGGCGGGCTGGGGGACGCGCCAGAGGGTGCTGATGGCCTCCAAGTGGGCGCCGATCTGCTTGATCATGGTCTCGTCATGCCGGGGGAGGCTGATGCGGTTGAAGTCGTCACGGATCGACTGCAGCACGGCAGGGGAGCCGATACAAAGCGGGCGCACCTCCTCGGCGGCGTTTTCCACCACGAGATTGGTGGAAATCTCCAAAAGCCGCAGCCACAGGCCGAGGTCGATCATCACGGCCAGGTCGTCGTCCCGCTGCTCCCGCAGCAGACGCAGCATTTCCTGGTGGTCATCCACGATCTCGCTGCGCAGTTCCTTCCATTCGTTGCTCTCGGCCATCTTTCCCTGCGCCATGAGGCGGGGGCTGAGCTTTTCCCCCAGGCCGAGCATGCGGCAGTAGCTGAGGACTTCCTGGTTGTTGTTGCGGAACTGCTGGGAGTCACTGGCCTGCCAGACGAGGAAACTGTCTGCCATGAGACTGCCGAGGATGAGTGCGGCACGTCCGCGATCAGCAGGTGGGGTGGGCGGTGGCGGGCGGAACTGCAGACGCCAGCGCGCTTTTACCCGCTGTCCTAGATGGTCGAGAAAGTCCGCCGGAGTCTGCTCTGCGGGTGCGGCCGGGGTGGCGGCCTCCGGCGGGGCGGGGTCGTCTCCCGAAGCGAGCGCCCTGCTTGCCAGCACCTGCCAGCCCAGGCACAAACCCACCACAGCGGCACAAATAGTGAGCGGGTGGCGGGTGCGGTACGGAGCTGCAGGCATGTGGGGGAGTTGGGAGTCTCTGAGCAGACTCTACTCCACCGTGACGCTTTTTGCCAGATTTCTTGGTTTATCCACATCACAACCGCGCGCGACGGCGGTGTAGTAGGAGAGAAGCTGCAGCGGCACCACATTGAGGATGGGCGTCAGGTAGGACGGGCAGTCCGGCACGTAAATGACGTCGTCGGTGATGCGCTCCAGCTCGGTGCGGCCTTCAGTGGTGACGGCGATCACCGGGCCTTTGCGCGCACGCACTTCCTCGATGTTGCTCACGTTTTTATCAAAGACGGCGTCGTCCGGGGCGATGAAGACGGAGGGCATGTCCGGCTTGACCAGAGCGATGACGCCGTGCTTCAGCTCGGCGCTGGGGTGGCCGCTGGCGTAGATGTAGCTGATCTCCTTCATCTTCAGCGCGCCTTCCAGCGCCACGGGGTAGTTCATCTGGCGGCCCATGAAGAGCATGCCGTCGGCATTGCAGTGCTTTTCAGCAATAGCCTTGATTTTGTCCGCCTGTTTGAGGATCTGCACGATTTTGTCCGGCAGGGCCTCCAGTTCGTCGATCATCTCCAGCCCGTCCACGCTGGACAGGTGGTGGATTCGGCCGAGCAGCAGGCTGAGCAGGGTGAGAATGGTGACCTGCGAGGTGAAGGTCTTCGTAGCGGCCACGCCGATCTCCGGCCCGGCGTGGATGTACACGCCGCCGTCGCTCTCACGGGCGATGGTGCTGCCCACGGTATTGACGATGCCGAGGCAGCGGATGCCTTTGCGCTGGCCCTCGCGCATGGCGGCCAAGGTGTCGATGGTCTCGCCGCTCTGGCTCATGACAAACTGGAGCGTGTTTTTGTTGGCAGGTACGTTGCGGTAGCGGAATTCGGAAGCAATTTCCACTTCCGTGGGCACGCGGGCGAGAGATTCGATGAGGTACTCGCCCACCATGGCGGCGTGGTAGGCGGTGCCGCATCCGGCGAGGATGATGCGGTCAATCTGCACCAGTTCCTTCGGGCTCATGTTCAGCCCGCCCATGATGGCGGTGCACTCATCGCGCGATAGGCGGCCGCGCATGGCATTGCGCAGGGAGGTGGGCTGCTCGTAGATCTCCTTGAGCATGTAGTGGGGGAAATCACCTTTCTCTGCATCGTCCGCGCTGAATTCCACGCGGCTGACCTTCACCTCCGCCGGCTCTCCCTGGTGGGACTGCACATCGTAGCGGTCCTGGGTGATGGTGACGATGTCGTAGTCATTGAGGTACACGACGTCGCGGGTGTGATTCACCACGGCGGAGACGTCGCTGGCCAGGAAGTGCTCCTGCTTGCCGAGACCGACGATGAGCGGGCTGCCGAGGCGTGCGCCGACGATGACGCCGGGCAGGTCCCCATGCATGACGGCGATGCCGTAGGTACCCTTCACTCGGGCGAGGGCGGCCTTCACCGCATTGACGAGGCGCAGGGTGCCGTCTTTCTCGGTGGATTCGTCAAAGTAGGTGCCGACGAGGTGGGAGAGCACCTCTGTATCTGTCTGAGACTGAAAGGTATGGCCCTTGGCGGTGAGCTGGTCGCGCAGGGTCTGGTAGTTTTCGATCACGCCGTTGTGCACCAGCACCAGCTTGCCGGACTGGTCGGGGTGGGGGTGGGCGTTGACGTCCGTGGCGGGGCCGTGGGTGGCCCAGCGGGTGTGGGAGATGCCCATGGTGCCCAGAGGTTTCACCTCGGCCACAGCCTGGCGCAGGTTGTCGATGCGGCCCGCACGCTTCACGATCCGCAGGCTCTCGCCGCCGCCATTGAGGGCCATGCCTGCGGAGTCATAGCCGCGATATTCCAGACGACGCAGCCCGTCCAGGAGGATGGAACTTGCCTGACGATTGCCTACATAACCAACGATGCCGCACATGAGAGAGAAGAGTGGGGAAGTAAGTGAAGATGAGAGAAAGGGAGGGAAAACGAAGCCAGAACCCGCCTCCAGAGCGCGCCGGAGGGCAGAGCTGGTACCATAACCCCACGCAGAACCCACGCCAGCAGTTCATGGCCCTGCATTTTTGTTTATTGAAAGGAAGTCCGTTACGGGAAAAATCAGGAAAAGCACGTGCATCACCGGATTGGCCGTCTCCGTATCGCATTATCGTCTGGTGCACCGTTTTATGTGGCTTTGGATGAATAGAGCCGCAGAAGGAGCGTCAGACCTGACAGTCATGAAAACGAAGCTTCTTCTCCTTCTGACCGGAATTCTCGCCCTGGGGGCGCTCAGTTCATGCGAGGGCCCCTATTACGGCAACGGCTACCCTGGCTACCGTCGTGGCCCCGGCTGTGCCAGCAATTTGGGCGGCTACCGGGGAGGCGGTGCGGGAGGTGGATTCGGCGGCAGCTTTGGCGGGTTCAGCGGGCGGTAAGGCTGTGCCGTGCTGCATGATTAATGCGCGGCGCTGCGGCTCTAGCTTGAGGTGCTGGCTGAGCCAGGCCGGGAGCGGCGGCAGCGGTCGCTGCAGTATTTGACGTCATCCCAGACTTTTTCCCACTTTTTGCGCCAGGTGAAGGGGCGGCCGCAGGTGAGGCAGGGCTTGCTGGGCAGATGCTGCTTTTTGACGCCTTTCATGGCAGGCCGGGGTCTGGGGTGACAGATTTCTGCTGCTGGTTGAGGGCGTGGAGGGATTGGAGGTAGGCGTTGTTGGGGGCGGGTTTGACGCTGCGCTCCTCGGTTTCCAGCATGCCCTGCACGCGCCTGCTGCTTCCTGCGATGAGATCGGCGATGAGGGAGGCTTCGGGGAGATTTTTCCAGTATTTCTTGGGCATCTCGGACTGCATGGCGCTGATCTTGACGCGGGCGGGATTGAAGATGCTGCGGTAGTAGGTGCGCCAGAGCTCGTCCTGGGCGTCTTCGTCTGGAGCGCTGCTACGGGGCACTCCTGCGGTGAAATGCAGCCGGGTGCCATCCCAGTGCGCGCATTCGTAGGGGGTGAGGATGGACCAGTCCATGCCGGCGAAGCGCTTTTCAAAGAAGGGGGTGGCAAGACGGACGATGCGGTGCTCGGGCTCGAACCAGGCGACAAATTGCTCACGCCCGGTGGCAGGATGGGTGCTGACGAGGCGGAAACGCACAAAGGCGTGCATTTTGTGGATGTCGCGGCCGACGGCTTTGCACCAGTCCTGGAGCTGGCGGATGTCGGGGTCGGTGGGCATGGAGAGAAGGTGGCGCTCGGCACCGAGGGTGAGCCGCCAGAGGACGCGATACAGCATGGCCCAACGGCGTGCATCGGTGTGCGCGGCGGCGCTGCGGGCGAGATCGAGGAAGGCGGGGGGGACTTTGACGGGCGGTGCTGCAGGCGCGGCCATCTGGGCGGGCTCTTCCTGCATGAAGAGGGGGGATTCCTGAGCGTCATCGGCCCACAGAACGTCCTCTGGCGGCACGCGCTGGGCGAGGAGCTGGCGGGCGGCGCTGCGCCAGGCTTCGTATTCGGGCTGGATGACAACGGTGCGCATGGAGTGGCACTAAAGCTCGCCAGAGCGCGCGGAGATGAAGTCGGCGGGGGTGGGGGCGGGTGGGGCGCCGAAGTTGATTTCGAGCTGCTCGGGCGGGGGGAGGAAGCGGGCGCGGAGGGAGTCGCTGTCGAGGCCGAGGCGGGCGGGGTGGTGGTCGGCGGTGGAGATGAAGGGGAGGATCTTTTTCATCTGCAGGCGCAGGCGGATGAGGTCTGCAAGACGCAGCCGGGTGTAGCGCCGAGCTGCAAGGAGGCGCTCGACATTGCGGACGCCGAGGCCGGGGACGCGGAGAAGGAGCTCGCGGGGGGCGCGGTTGACATCCACGGGGAAGGTGGCGCGGTTTTGGAGGGCCCAGGAGAGCTTGGGGTCGAGGGCGAGGTCGAGGTTGGGGGAGGAGGGGGAGGCGATTTCTTCGACCTTGAAGTCGTAGAAGCGGAGGAGCCAGTCGGCCTGGTAGAGGCGGTGCTCGCGGATGAGGGGCGGGGCCTTGAGGGGGAGGATGGCGGAGGGCTCGGGGATGGGGCTGAAGGCGGAGTAATAGACGCGGCGGAGGCGATGCGCGGAGTAGAGCTGGTCTGCACAGCCGAGTATGGTGGCGTCTGTGGAGGCATCGGCACCGACGAGCATCTGGGTGCTCTGGCCGGTGGCGAAGGGGGGTGGTTTGGGGGTGTTGGGTTTGCGCTTTTCGGCGTGGCGTTCGTCGATTTTTCCACGGATGTGACCCATGGCCTGCTGGGTGCGGGCGAGGTTTTTTTCCGGGGCTAAGGTATTGAGGCTGTGCTGACTAGGGAGCTCGACATTGATGCTGATGCGGTCGGCGTAGCGGCCTGCGAGGGCGATGAGGTCCTGGGAGGCTTCGGGGATGGTCTTGAGGTGGATGTAGCCGCGGAAGTGGTGGACCTCGCGGAGCTTGCGGGCGACTTCGATGACGAGCTCCATGGTGTGGTCGGCGCTGCGGATGATGCCGCTGCTGAGGAAGAGGCCTTCGATGTAGTTGCGCTTGTAGAAGTCGAGGGTGAGCTGCACCACCTCGTCTGGAGTGAACCTGGCACGCGTGACGTTGCTGGACCTGCGGTTGATGCAGTAGTGGCAGTCGTAGAGGCAGGCGTTGGTGAGGAGCACCTTCATGAGGGAGACGCAACGCCCGTCGGGGGTGTAGGAGTGGCAGATGCCCATGCCGCCGGTGGAGCCGACGCCCTGGCTGCCACGGGAGTCTTTCCGCGCTGCACCGCTGCTGGCGCAGGATGCGTCGTATTTCGCCGCATCGGCGAGGATTTCGAGTTTGCGCGTGACGTCCATGTTTCTGCCGGGAGACTCCGGGTTTTACGTTTCGGAGCGGTTTCGTGCCGCGCGATTCTATGCTGTTCTTTAGAACATATTCAAGGGACGGTTGGAGTTAAAAGTTTCAAGTTTTAAGTTTCAAGTTGGGCGTCGCGGGTGAGGCGATTTCGGGTGGGGAAAAGGCGGGGTTTTGTGTCGGATTCGGCAATACGGCAAGGTTGTTGCGGTTGGCTGACTGGGGGGTTTCAGGTTTCAAGTTTGAGGTTTGAAGTTGCCGGAGGGGGACAGGGGGGGAGTTGGCGAGGGGGGGAGGTAGCTGCAAACCGCCTCGGCTTGCTAAGGCAGCCGTGCCATGAGTTCTGGGAAGTTCCTCGGAGTGATGGGCATCGGCAGGAGGCTTAATCAATCGCCATTCTGGGCTGGCAATTTTTTCTAGCGGTTTAAGCGTGACAAGCTGGCTGATGGGTGATTCTTCTAGAGAATGAAATTGGCTTTATTGATGCTGCTGGTGGGTTTGGGCGTGGGCGCGGATTGCGCCTGGGGAGGAGATGCGGTGGTGAATTCTTTGGGGATGAAGTTTGTGACGGTGCCTGGCACGAAGGTTTTGATGTGCATCCATGAAACGCGGAAGAGCGATTATGCGGCGTATGCGAAGGCGAATCCGAAGATCGACATGACTTGGAAGAAGATCGAGGCCTATGGGGTGCCGGTGAGCGAGGGGGATGACCACCCGGTGGTGAATGTGAACTGGGAGGATGCAGTGGCGTTTTGTGAGTGGCTGAGCCAAAAGGAGGGCCGGGTGTATCGGCTGCCGACGGACCGGGAGTGGAGTTATGCGGCGGGCATCGCGACGAAGGAGGAAAGAGGGCTGACGCCGGAGAAGCTGGATGCGAAGCTGAAGGAGATTTATCCGTGGGGGAAAACGTGGCCGCCGCCGGCGGGTGTGGCGAATCTGGCCGACACGGCCGGGGCATCGAGGATTCCGGGCATGGTCGTGGTTCCGGCATACACGGACGGCTTTGTGACGACGGCGCCGGTGATGAGTTTCAGGCCTAACAAGCTGGGTTTCTATGATCTGAGCGGCAACGTGTGGGAATGGTGTGAGGACTGGTATAACCAAGAGCGCAAGGAGAGAGTGCTGCGCGGTGGATCGTGGTGTTATGATCCGCTGAGTCTGCTGTCGTCCGACCGGCTGCATCACGCGCCGACCACGCGGGATATGTACCGGGGGTTCCGGTGTGTGCTGGTGGGGCGTTGAGGGAGAGGGGGGAGTTGGCGGTGGTTTGCGATGGTTGGCCGTTGTTTGCGGTGGTTGGCCGACGGTTCGCGGAGCTCATTTCCGGGGGCGGGGCTTGGGGACGTTCGGTTTGCCGCAGAGGGGCCAAGGAGCAGAGGTGGCAGAGATTGAAGAGGGTTCGGAAATTGGATGAGGTGCGGGAGGCTTGGCTTTGTGGTGGCGCGGGAATGCGGGGCGGTGGTTGGCCGGAGGGGATGGGCCGAAAGAGAGGAAAGAAGAAGAAAAATGGACTGGGGAATGGGGCCGGAGATTTGCACCGTCCCCCTTCGCTAAAGCTCCGGAGGACAAGCAGGGGTTGGATAAAGAGGTTTTTAGAACGGAGTGCCTGATGGGTTGAAAACGGGGCTGAAGGTGGAGGCGCGGGAATGCTGGGCGATGTGGGAGCGTGAGGGATCGGGACGATTCCTCTCCGCCGGAGCGTGGCTGGGCGCCTGGGACGGGGGAGGGGCTGTGACTGACGAAATTGCTTCCCTTGCGGCTTCCCTGATGCCTATTCTTGGGCGGACACTCAGCCCAACGCCATGACTGCCACCTCTTCAGATTCCGCCCCGACCTGCAACGACGAATGGGAGAAGCACGGCTTGTTCTTTGAGTATGGCAGCGCGGCGAATCCGCGCATGCCGAAGATCGGCATTGATGTGTTTCCGCCGTCGATGCATCACGTGGCGGAGAGCAAGATCATTCCGCTGGAGCTGTCGCAGAAGCTGCAAACGAGCCACCCGGCCACGGGGCCGAATCTTCTGGCCCATTTTGTGCATATCGCCCCAGGTGAGGAGCTGGCCACCTGCTGCCATGCCAGCAGCCAGGTCTTTTATGTGATTCGCGGTGCGGGTTTCAGCGTGATCGATGGCAAGAGGCTGAGCTGGAAAACGGGCGATTTGTTTGCGCTGCCTGTGACCGGGGAGATCCGGCACTGCGCGAGTGAGGACAGCGCCTTTTACTGGGTGAACGACCAGCCGCTGATGGATTTCCTGGGTGCGAAGCCGACCAGCCCGAGGTTCCGGCCGCTGTATTTCTCCCGTGAGCTGCTGACGAGCGAGCTGGAGAAGGTGCGAAAGGAGAACGAGGGCAAGGACAAGAACCGCAACGGCATCCTGCTGGCGAATCCTGACTGCCCGCAGACGAAAACGCTGACGCACTCGATGTGGTCGCTGTACAATCTGCTGCCTGCGAAGAGCAAACAGAAGGCGCACCGGCACAACTCCATCGCGCTGGATTTCGCGGTGAAGGCCACGGAGGGCGTTTACACCATGATCGGCCGCGATCTGGATGCCGATGGCAACATCATTGACCCGGTGCGCGCCAACTGGGTGGCCGGTGGCGCGTTTGTGACGCCGCCCGGCTGGTGGCACTCCCACCACAACGAAAGCGACGAGGACGCCATCGTGCTGCCGGTGCAGGATGCGGGTCTGCACACCTACATGCAGACACTCGACATCCAGTTTGCGCGTGGGTATTGAGGCGGGGCGTTGTGAAGGCTATGCCGGGTGGCGCACCAAAGAGGCCTAGCGGCTGGGGCGTCGAAGATTCCGGGTTGGCCTTGGTTCCGGGATGTACGGACGGTGTTGTGACGACGGCGCTGGTGATAATTTTCAAGACGGGTGAACCAGGCTAGGGAGCGCCCGTGGTGGAACATACAAGGCCCTGAGCTGAACGTCAGAACTCAAGGAGGCTAGATTTTGGAACGAGAGGTAATGACGGTTGCCCTTTGGAAAGGGGGCGCTGATTTTTTGACTGAGGCGGAAATTTTCACTGCCGTCATTCGGTGGCAGCCTGTTAGACAACCTTAATAAGTTGCTGGAGAACCAAGTCTATAACACCCGCACTTGTGTAAGCCGCATATTCCCGCCACTTGTCATCTTTAACTCCATCAGCAAAGTCTGTGACCGCTTTGGCGGAAAGAACGAATGGCCTAGGTACACCAAAGTGGTTAGCGGCGCAAAAAACGCCATATGTTTCCAAATCAAATCCAATCAGTTTTCTCCAGTTAGTGCGTGTTTCCTCCAAAGAGCCATCAAACGCTAAAACCGTGGATCCGGTGGCTAGGGGACCAATTCTAATCGCTAAGTTGTGATTTGGTTTATGACCTCTCCATTTGGAGCGAATTGCAGTTAAAGCATTTTCGTCAGCCGCAACTGATCGAACAATGTCAGATATGAAAGAGTCCAACCTAAATGGTAGTGGATCAGGTAAGAACGTATTTGAATTCTCACCGGCCTTCAGTTTACCACTAAGATAATCAAAGGAAGGATCTGCAACTAAAACGTCCCCGTACTCAACTTCTCCTTTCACACCTGCAGCAATACCGGCCATTACTAAATATTTGGGTTTGAACTCATGAATCATCCTTGAAGCGAGTACTGCTGCAGCGGGCATTCCCATCTGTTGAGCGGCCATTGCTGCTATGCGAAGAGACTTATCACCGGAAACCAGAGTTCCTTTATAATACTGTCTTGAATCAGATGAGCAGTGAGCAACGCTCCATGAGTAGTCCAACTGGAGGACCGCTTTCAATTCAGGATCGTGGAGGGCAGTAAGAATACATACATCGAAGCCAAAGTCACTATTCTGCCGATCATGGTCTACGAGAAGCCGCTCTACTTCAATTGAAATTGTGGATTGCCACCCATACACTGAGCGATCGTAGTGCAACACAACAACGTTATTGTTAGCAAAGGCAGCGGAAGTCTCGTCTTTTATTTCCTGATATGCCGTTAGAGCAATAATGGAACGGGGTCGTTGATAGCGTGGACTACTGCACACTGCTGTGATTAAATCGACTCCTCCGCGGGGCCTCGGTGTATCGTCATTTCGCTGGGGCAGATGAATGTCGAGAATACACAAGTCAAATGTTTCAGACAACATTTTTTCTTTGGCACTAATAATGCAAGTAGCTTCTTTAATGTCGAGCTCATGCGCTTTTGGCACACTTCTAATAGCGTCAAGAATTGAAGCTCTCTTCTCCGGGCTGTCGTCTACAATTAATATTTTGATCATTTTAGACCTCCATGTGAAAGCCAATGTTTAAGTTCAACCTCCCATGTTGTCCCCTGCGCATTGTAAAATATAGTAGTCTGATAATTCTCGAAGCCTTCTTCCGCCAATTGCTGCTTTAAGACATCGAGGGAAATGCAACTTTTTCCCTCACCAAAATGGGTAAATTGTGTGACAACAACAACCGGCGTTTTGACACCCTTGTGCTTAAGCTTTCTTAAAATATCTTTCCCTCCGAAGGGCCTGTTCCGACCTCCACTTTCCGAGGGAGATTTATCGAATGTAGGCATTGACATATCTAATAATATTAAGTCAAAAGGCTCTTCCTCTAAGAGGCGTGCCAAAGCACTTCTATATGAGCAGCAAGACTCTATAAAAATCGAGGGCGTATGCTGTAGTATGAACGACCTCAGTTGGGCCAGCTTATTCTGGTCATCTTCTACTATCAGTATTTTCATAAATAAGATTTTTATACGGCAGCGAGACCTGGGCGAAAAAACGATTTCCTTCCACAAAGTCAAAAATAAGTTTGGGGTCACATTGTAAGTCAACCCTACTTATGCGTTCAATCTTCTGCAGGCCACTACCCCCCTCGATGGGAACGGAACTAAAACGGTTTCCTTGCCCGACATCCAGAAGAACAGAGCGGAGGTGTTCTCTTCTGGTCTCAATGTTAGGCACACTCGCAAGATCATTTATTACCTCCAGGGTTAACAAATTTTCGTCGTTTTTGACTATGACATCGACAGGAATTTCCACGCTCAACAATCCGCTATGATTTTTAATATTATCTAGCAAAATGAACAAAATTTGAACGACACTTTTCAGCGAGGCTCCGTGAAGTTGCAACTCCGAGTGTATATATACTTTTATATCGAGTTTACAGTTAGGAAACAGGTTCAACATGAACTCTTTGGCGATACTAATTGGCAAGTCCATCGAGTAAGGTTCCATTTCCGGAATGGGTGCTCGTCTGAACCAATTAGCGATTTTATCAACTGCATATTGTGACTCTGTCCCTGATCGTGTTATTGCGGCAAGTATCTCAGCATTGGCTTGATCCGCCATTAAAGACCTGATCTCATTTTCCAGCGAGCTAACTCTTTTAGAAATGTCATTTTTTAAAGTTACTGTTATTTCTTCGCGTACAAGTTGTAGGCACTCATCTGTTATTTGCCATAGACTATCGAATAAAAGATCGATAAAGTTTTCGTAGGACGTTGTTGATTCGATAACCTGTTGAAGCGCTGTTATAACATACGACGGCACACGAAAATCAAACATTCCCTCTCCTGTCGAACGTTCAGTGCGAATTTGTATCCACTGGACACGTGTGCGCTCAATTAGCGCGTCTATGTCCATAGAAAACCTTCGAATACTTTCTGCAAGGCTTTCCTTTTTCTCTGTAGGAAAACCTGAATAGTGCTCTAACCAAACCTGAGGGTCACGATATATATTTGTATTGTCATCCCGCTGAGTGATAAGATTCTCTCTCTCAAAAGGCGCTCTGAGTTGGCCGGCCAGCGTACCGTGGCGCATTCCGGTACTCAAATATCCATCTAAGCCGAATTCGTTATTTGATACAAAGTGATCGCGAACTTCACAAAACATCTCGGTCAGTAGGCTACGCCTTTCATCTCCAGGTAACAAAAGCTGGAAGTCAGACCCGTCTACTCTCAAAGCCAAACCCAAGCGAATTAGGAAATCCGTATTAACACCTATATTATCGCTCGCACAAAGATCCTGATACCTAGTGTAACTCTCGCGCAAAGATTTTTCAATGACGCGTTTAATTCCGTTAACTTCTACGTGTATGCCGCTCTGCTCTACCTGACGAAGTGCACGTCTTACTACCAAAACTTTGGTTATTTCCTTGATTTGTTCGGAACAATAGTGGCTTTCTTCTGGCCTGATACTCATTATCAAACGTAGGATCGCAATTCTTTCATGCTGAATATCTTCTGTGCTTGTAAAAGTTATCAAGTTATCTAACGCTGATTCTATGCTAACATTTTTGAGAAAATAAACTAATTCATCGGAGTCATAAGAGGCGATTGAGTCCGCAAGCTGGGAGGGACGTGTTACTCCGCAAAAATGGAGAAATTCTTCGTATGCGCTGTCTCTAATAAATTCGAATTCCGATCCGAAGTATTGAGTACATATGTGTGAAGCTATCGGAAACGCAATATCTGAATAGCATTCAGAAGATACATCCAGTCGCTGCACATGCTGAAACACTTCCTGCAGGGGCAGCCTTGTGAGAATGTTCGGGTTCTTAACGTAAGCAGAGACCATTGTCCTTATTGAGAGACTCCAGTTTCCGGCACTTATAGCAGCCCTAACAAGAGCTAACATTTTATCTTGTTCTGCTAGAGGGTCGCCGTCTGCATCAATACTTCGAAGTACTGTAATCGCACTTTCCGCATTCCCCGTCATAATTAAGCGGCGTGCTTCAAAAAGTTGCAACCGTGATCGGCACAGGTAAAGTTCGTCTGTGAGCGCCGAACCATCGAACATTGCGAGATACAATCGCAAAGTCGGGGAATTTGGATTCCGTGATAACAGTTCTGTTAAATATGCAGTGCGGTATTCTTTTTTTTCTATAGCAAGAGCAAGCCTCGGATTAAAATGATTTGATGTCAGATATGAGTATGAAGGCGCATAGCGCGTCACCGCGAAACCGTCTGACATAAATTCTCTCTGACAGAAACCGAAAAGTTGCGCATAAAACGCAGAGTCAGAATCTATGTAACATCTCTTCCGTAAGGAGTTTGCGGACTTCTCGGCTTCGAACGTTTTCAGCAATACATGAAGCATCTCGTTCAAGATCTCTCTTATTTCAGCTGGCTGCACTTTGTCTGCTGTAATGCTCATTTGCATCCTAGCACACGATTTAGCTGCAAGCTCAACAAATGAAAATTCATTTGGCCTTTTGTTTATAGCTTTGAAAGCGAGTTCTGCACTCACGTGATAATTACCTTGTGTGTAATGATCAAAACACTCAAGGAGCTCATCGTCATTTTGACCGTCGTCAATTTTAATATTGCCCGTCCAACACAAAATCAAATTGTTAAGGCGATTGTCTGGTATCGCTTTATACAAGGCTTTAGCTATAAAAATCCATTCTTGAGGAATGTTATTCGTCTCTTTTTCTGATGCTATAGCTATTGCAGCGCATTTGATTAGCGCTAAATATAAATCGATTGCTGGTAACGTTCCATGTCGCCAGAGAATGCTGGAAGGATTTTTAAATTCCATGGGACCATAAAAGTTGATAAAAAAGAAGATGAATTGTTCAATAGCTAGATCTTCGTCACTTTCTACGGATTCGCATGCATCTTTGGTATGCCCGTCAAACCTCCAACACGATACGCGGGGTTCATTTCGAATACTCGAATAGTATGCAAGCATTTGCACTATTGGGTGAATCCCCTCAGTGTTCCAGATTTGTTTGGCAAAGTTTTTTTGTGCCTCCACCCCATCGGACTGCGCGAGCAACGCTAACCTACAATTTAGTGACCATAGCGAGACTCCAACTTGTCTTTCAAGATAGTCTAGCTCCGTGAGTGCCTCTTTAAATTCTCTTTTTAAGGTATGAATTTCTATTTTTTCACTGGCCAGATACCAAGCAC
The DNA here is from genome assembly GCF_014203095.1 of Prosthecobacter vanneervenii. Lineage (NCBI taxonomy): Bacteria > Pseudomonadati > Verrucomicrobiota > Verrucomicrobiia > Verrucomicrobiales > Verrucomicrobiaceae > Prosthecobacter > Prosthecobacter vanneervenii. The sequence continues at coordinate 36,904 of NZ_JACHIG010000010.1, forward strand.
GTAGCAAAGTTCTTTGCGTTACTAGTATACTTCCGACCCATATAGCTTCTCTCCACCAATCGGTGTCTACTAACTCGATTTCTGACTTGATTTCACTGAATGCTTGGGGCTTTGGTGCAGGTGCTATGATGGCTTTCGCCCTCTCTATTGAGATCAGGTTAGGCATCCAGCTACGAATCAAAGCCGGGTTATCGAGAGTCTTCAGCGCACTTAATGTTAAGGGGAGATCACGGGAGTGTTGGATCTGGGTTTTTATTCTAATCCATCTGCGGTCAATTTTCTCGGCCATCTGTATAAATCCCTTCAGATTTTCTTTGTAGTCAACAAGATTTTCCGTTGTCTCATTTCTGGATCCTCCTGTCAAGGTAGAGGAAAACGTGTGCTCTTTCGCAAGCAGCTTGTTATGTCAAAGTGGAGGCGAGGGCGGGCATTGAACCCGCGCCCACTGGTTTTGCGGGCCCTTGCCTTACCCCTTTGCTAGCTAGCCGTTCTTGAATGGTAGCCGAAGCGGAGGGGCTTCGCAGCCGCGAAGCGAATCTCCGCGCTCCCTTCGCGTGCTTTCGGTGCTTCACTCTCCCGTGTTTGCGCTCTTTTTCCCGTTACTCTTTCCCTGTCTGGGCTCATGCCTGAAACAGACTGGCAAACTCCCATGCAGAAGAGAATGACAACCGATGGATGCCCTGAAGGCCGACGGTGGTGGTGAGGCGGCCGTCCGCGACGCCGCTGACGGGCCTTTCGATTTTGTTGAAACGGAGGGTCATGCGCGTGAGCATCTCGGAGGGGAGGACGGTTTCGAGGCTGAAGGGGGTGGAGCTCTGTGCGAGCAGGACGTGATCTGAACCGGTCCAGTTGAAGGCGCGCAGCCAGGGGTGGAGCTGGACGCCGAGGTCGAGGATCTCGAAGGCGCGCCGCCCCTGACGTTCTGCGGGAGGGTAGAGATCGGGGTGCTCGGCGATGAAGTCATCGACCGTGAGGATGGCCCGGACGCGTATCTGGGAGAGGATGTGGAGGGCGCCATCCCGAACTGCCACGGGATAGATGATCTCTCCGGCCTTGACGCCGGCGCGGATGAAACTGGGCTGGGTGGTGTGAGGGCCGCCAAAGAGGAAGTCGATGCTCCTGCCGATGAGGTCGTGCTTGCGGGCGATCCTGATGCGGTCGCTGTTCCAAAGCACGGTGTAGGCATTGCTCATATCACCCAGTGAGGTGGGAGAGTTAGATCATGGTTGGCGCTTTTGCCAGAGCTTCGTGATGCTTTGGGCTGAGGAAGGAGCCTGGGACGTGGGAGAGGGCGTGGTTTGCCGCGCAGGGTGCGGTGGTGGGGCAACCCCAATGTGGCTGTGAGTGGGGAGATGGAGGGTGAGTGGCGGTGCCATGCCTTGAGAGCGGGACGCAGTGTGGGGCGGCCTGCGGCGCAAGGGCGGAGGAGACGCCCGTTCTTTGATAAGGAAACACTGATTTAACAACGCAGAGATTAGAAGACCGCAGAGATGAGGCCTGAAAGTCAATGCTCTGCGGTTTCCAAACTGCTCCGTGATCATTTGTTCAGTGCTTCCCTCAAGCTACGAAGGGCAGGCATGCTGGGACCCGGCGGCGTGTGGAGGGGCGCTGGGTTTGCTTCCCGGATTGGATGCTGGAACCCAGGGGAGCACTCGCTAAAGCTTCCTCCTTCGCTCTACGAGCTTCGGAGGACACGCGGCATTCCTGGGCTGAAATACGGGGAAGGCCGTTGGCCTTCAAGACGAGGGTGTCGGTCTATCGCGCAAGTTTCAATCAAGGACCGGTCAGCGACCGAGTGAGTGGTTAAGAGGCAGCAGAGCTGCGGAGATCAGAAGCGGACAGGAGTGTCCGCGCTCCCTTCGAGGGCTTTCTGCGCTGAAACCCTTGTGGGGGTGGAGTGGAGGCGAGGGCGGGAATTGAACCCGCGCATACCGGTTTTGCAGACCAGTGCATTACCACTTTGCTACCTCGCCGTTCTCGAATTGAGAGCCGTGGACCTTAGCAGGGGTGGGAGGGCTGTCAAGGACGGGGCGTTGGGGCGCTGACGAGCCGTTTACGATAGCTGAACGATTGTTGACGGTTGTTTTTGAGAGCCGCTGGCGCGGCTGGGAGGGGTGAGGCGGGTGGGAGGACGAGGACGATGGGGAGAAGGAGGCTGGGGGTGATGCGGAGGTGTGGGGTGTGGCGGAGGGGCCGGAGCCGATGTGGACATCGGCGCTCCCAGTACGGAGGCGGGGCAGGAATGCCCCGATTACTGGGGGGCCTGCTGGCGGGTCTTGATCTCTTCGATGGCCCATTGGGCGTGTTCGGCGATGAGGGGGTGCTCGTCCTGGGCGGCGGCTTGTAAGGCGGGGAGGTCGGCGGGGGTGCCGACATTGCCGAGGGCGACGCAGACGTTGCGGAGGAAGGCGGGGCGCTTGATGCGCTTGATGGGGGATTTGGCGAAGAGGGCGCGGAAGGTGTCGTCGGTGAGGAGGAGGAAGTCGCGCAGGGTGTGCTGGAAGATGGTGGTGCGGGCCTGGAAGGTGGCCTCGTGGGAGACCTGGGCGTGGCGGTTCCAAGGGCAGGCGTCGAGGCAGGAGTCGCACCCATAGATGCGGTCGCCGATGGCGCGGCGGAATTGGAGGGGGATGGGGCCTTTGCTCTCGATGGTGAGGTAGGAGATGCAGCGGCGGGCATCGAGGCTGCGGGGGGCGGTGATGGCCTGGGTGGGACAGGCGGTGATGCAGCGGGTGCAGGTGCCGCAGCGGTCGGGGCCGGGGGAGTCGGGGGGAAGCTCGAGGGTGGTGAGGATGTCGGCCAGGAAGAACCAGGTGCCGAGGTGGCGGTGGATCTGCATGGTGCTTTTCCCCCCCCAGCCGAGGCCGGCGAGGCTGGCGAAGTCGCGCTCAAGGACGGGGCCGGTGTCGACGTAGGGGCGCTGGGTGCCGCCGTGGGTGGTGAGGAAGTCGGTGAGGGTGCGGAGCTTTGACTCGATGAGGTCGTGGTAGTCGTTGTTCCAGGCGTAGCGGGCGACTCGATAAGAAGTTGGCGGTGGTTTGCAGTGGTTTGCAGTGGTTTGCAATGGTTGTTGTCCGTCCTTCGCTCTTTGAGCTTCGGAGGACTCGCTGCGCTCGGGGGAGGAGGAGTCGGAGGAAGATGGCTGAGGGGCGCGGGGCGAAGGGGGATGGCGGAGTGGCGGGATCGAGGACGAGTTCGAGTAGGAGGACGAGGACGATGGGGGGGACTCGCTGTGCTCGGGGGAAGATTGGTCCTGGGGGTAGGGGGTGCCGCCTTGGTAGTAGTTGAGGGCGAGGAGGATGACGGATTTGGCGCCGGGGAGGACGAGGGTGGGGTCGGTGCGGCGCTCGGGGGTGCGGGCTAGCCAGGCCATGTCGCCGTGTTTGCCGTCGGCGATCCACTGCTCAAAAAGGGCGCGGTGGGCGGCGGGCTGGGCGGGGGCGATGCGGCAGTCGTCAAAGCCCAAGGCGCGGGCCTGGGCGATGAGGGCGGACTTGAGCTGGTGGGGAGTTTGCAGTGGTTTGCGGTTGTTGGCGGTGGTTTGCAGTGGCTGGCCAGAGAGAGGAGTTTACCGTGGCTGGCAGTGGTTTTGGGAGGTGAGGGTTGAGTTTAAAGTTTGGCTTCGCCTGTCTCGCAGACTCGGCTCAGGTTTAAGGTTGTCGGAGGGGTTTGGGGTGGAGCGGGGGTGTGGGAGACTGAAAACTGGGGGACTTTAAATTGGCCGGGGGGGCGTGGTGGCTGGTAAAAAATGGATGGTAAAAGATTTCTGAAGGAAGCGGGTGGGTGGGAAGGGACTGAAAACTGAGAATTGAGAACTGAAAATTGTCGATTGTCGGAGGGGGAGGTGCGGGCGGTGAGACTGAAAACTGGGGGGACTTTAAGTTGGCCGGAGGGGCGTGGTGGCTGGTAAAAAATGGATGGTAAAAGATTTCTGAAGGAAGCGGGTGGGTGGGAAGGGACTGAAAACTGAGAATTGGGAACTGAAAATTGTAAGTTGTCGGAGGGGGAGGTGCGGGCGGGCACGGGGAAATGGGTGTGGCGGAGCCTCCGGAGCCGGTAGAATACCGGCGCTCCCAGCACGGAGAGGGGGGCGATGTTGGAGGACGCTCGGCGGCGGCGGGGGACCAGCGTCCCGACCTATCTGCCGACGGGGGTGAGGGTCTGGATTTGGTGCTCGAGGGCGGTGAAGGAGTCGCCGAGGAGGCGGAGGCGCTCGACCTGGGTGGACTGCTCCTGCTCGACACGGGCGGCGTCTGCCTGGGCTGGGGTGAGGGTATCGAGGAAGCGGGTGAAGGAGGCGGTGACGTCGTCGGTGACCTGCTTGTGGAGGAGGGCGCGGAGGGTGACGGAGGATTCCTCAAGCTTGTCGAGGATGGCATTGCGCGACTGGCTGAGACGGACCTGGGTGAGGAGGTAAACGACGGCGAGGAGGAGGAGGCCGGCACCGAGAGCGATGGCGGCGCCGACGGGGCCATCGAGCCAGGCGGTGATGGCGGGGGCGAGGATGACGGGGGCGATGAGGCGTGTGAACCAGCGGGCAGTGACGCGGGCGTTTTCGAGGCCGGGCTCGATGCCTTCATCGAGCTGGAGGCCGATGACGAAGCGGCGGAGGGAGGAGTCGATGTGGGTGCCGAAGCGGCGGCGGAGCTCGCTTTCGTCTTCGCCGTAGTCGTGGGCGGGGAGGGAGACGTCTGTGGGGAAGAGGATGCCGCGGCCCTGGGCGTAGAGGTAGCGCTCGAACTGATGGACGTCCTCCTCAAGGACGAGGCCGACCTGGCGCCAGCGGTCGCCGGTGCGGTGCTGGAGCTCCTGGAAGAGACGGTGGTCGAGGCTCTGGGGGCGGGTGGCTTCGGGGGAGTCGGGGGCGGTTTCGTCGGCGTCTTTGCGCTGGAAGGCTTTGCGGGTGGCGAGGGCATCGCTGGCGAGGCCGGCGACGCGGAGGACGGACTCGTGGTAGTCGCGCTCGGTGGCGTCGAGGGCGGGGAGGATTTTTTTGAGGGTGCGGTCGACCTGGAGCTCGCGCTCGGTCTGGAGCTCCTGGAGGACGGCGGCCTTGCGGCGGGCCTGCTGCATGGCGGCGATGTAGCGCTCCCGCATTCTCTCAAGGATCTGCCGAGCGAGGGTCATGGTGCTGGCGAGCTTGTGGAGGCGTGCGGAGTTGTGCCGGACGATGGAGGAGATGTGGGATTCGAGGGCGGTGTAGCCGCTTTCCTGGAGGAGGCGGTCGCGCTCGATGCCGGCGCCGCGTGCGAGGAAGGCCTTTTTGGCGGAGACGGGGAAGAGGGGGAAATCACGCCCGAAGCGCTGGCGGGTGAGCTGGCCCATGTAGTCGGTGATGACCTGGATCTCTTCGGGGGAGCGGAGGTCGCACTGCTGGAGGACGAAGATGACGTGGCGCATCCACTCGCGGTGGACTTTCTGGAGGAACTCCCAGGCGGAGGCGCCCCAGGGGTTCATGGCGGAGAAGACGAAGATGACGAGGTCTGCGATGGGGACGAAGCGCTCGGTGATGAGCTGGTGCTCGTTTTCGACGGAGTTGGTACCAGGAGTGTCGACGATGTGGAAGTCGCGGAGGAAATCGACAGGTGCGTGGACTTCGTCGAGGGTGGGGGTGATGGGGACGATGGCGTGCTCTTCGCCGTGGCGGAAGAAGAGGATCTTGCCGGTGGTGGGGACGACGCCGGTGGAGGAGAAGTCCTGGCCGAAGAGGGCATTGAGGAAGGTGGATTTGCCGACATTGACCTCGCCGACGACGACGAAGACGAAGGGCTCTTTGAGGGAGGCGATGAGGTTGTCCAGAATGGCGGCGGACTCGGGGTCGCCGCCGGACTCGCGCACGATGGTGGCGAGAGCGAGGAGGTCTGTGCCGATGCGGGAGCGAAGTTCGAAGTAGTCGTCGCCTATCATGAATGGGGGTAGAGGGAAGGTGCCGCGTGGGGATAGGGGCCGCAACTGTGCAGCGCGGGATTTGTGGGGAGGTGTTGGCGGAGGGGATGGAGCGAGGAGGAGTAGGAGTAGGAGTAGGAGTAGGAGTAGGAGCAGGAGGAAGAGGAGGATTTCCGGAACGGGCTGAAGCCCGAACTACGAACTCGCGATGCGTGGATGCGAAGCTGGTGGGTTTTTGCGGAGCGGGTGGGGCGAGGACGAGTTCGAGTAGGAGGACGAGGACGAGAACGATTGGGGAGAGGGGGGTGATGGGAGAGTGAGAGGGTGATGGGCTGATGAGGGGGTGAAAATCGTGGGCGAAGGTGTTCGCTTTTGTGTGGTGGGGATTTAAAGAAGGGGGCCTGTGACCGCACCCCTGACAGCCAGTGACAGCACGCCTGCAAATGCGGTGGCTGATGATGCTGCGCACACGCGGCGGACGCCGTGGTGGCTGTGGCCGCATGTGCTGAGCCTGGAGGCGCCGGTGGTGGCGGTGCTGTGGCAGATGGCGCTGGCGCATGCGCATGGGATCCGGCTGACGCCAATGCTGAATGCGGGCCTGGCGCTGGCGTGCTGGGTGATCTATGTGCTGGACCGGACGCTGGACACGCTGGGTGTGAAGGATGCGGCGAAGCTGGATGTGCGGCATGTCTTTTACCACCGGCACCGGCATGTGCTGCTGCTGGGGGTGGTGCCGCTGGCGATGGTGGTGCTGGGGTGGATGGCGTTTGGGGTGATCCCGGAGGGTGTGCTGTGGCAGGCTGTGGGGCTGGCGCTGCTGGTGGCGCTGTATCTGGCGGGGTGGTCTGCGGAGAACAGCCGGATGATGCGGGATGTGTTTGTGTCGTGCGCGGGGCTGGGGGGGCTGCTGCTGATCTCGCGGCTGCCGCTTGAGAGCGGGCACCGGTTTGTGCTGAGCCTGTTTGTGCTAGGGGCGATGGTGGTGAGCTTTTTGCGGCAGCTGGATGTGCGCATGGGGCTGCTGCTGCCGAAGGAGCTGGCGGCGGCGCTGCTGTTTGCGATGGGGTGCACGACGAGCACGAGGTTTCTTTCGATGCCGGAGACGCTGGCCGAGCCGGTGCTGGAGTGTGTGCTGCTGGCGCTGCTGTTTGCGTGCAATCTGCAGATGATCTCACGCCATGAGGCGGGGCTGAAGGATGACCCCAAGAGTCCGATGCTGATGCTCGGCACGCTGCTGTTCATCTCAGCTGTGCTGGAGAGCACGCGCGCCGGGGTGCTGGGGCATGCGATGCTCTTTCCCGGCCGTGCGGCACTGGGAGGGCTGCTGCTGCTGGGCGTGGTGCATGCGGGCCGCAGGCGCGTGTCTTCGGAGGCTTACCGGGTGCTGGCTGATCTGGCGCTGATCCTGCCGCTGCCGCTGGTGTGGCTGTAAGCCGGTGAACACGGCGCAATCTCGGGGTGGGTGCTGACGTTTTGATCGGGAACACACGCTCTCTGTTTGCGCCTGCCTGCCATGAACACGCCCGCTTTTCTCGATGTCTCCCGCCGCCAGTTTTTCCGGCAGTCTGGTCTGGGGCTGGGTGGGGTGGCGCTGGGATCTCTGCTGGCGCGGGATCTGCCTGCGGCGGGTGCGCCGGTGGTGCCGAGGCCGCACTTTGCGCCGAAGGCGAAGCACATCATCTACCTGCACATGATCGGGGCGCCTTCGCAGCTGGATCTGTATGACTACAAGCCGCTGCTGCAGAAGATGGACGGGCAGAACTGCCCGGAGGAGCTGACGAAGGGGAAGCGCTTTGCGTTCATCGGCGGGGAGATGAAGCTGGCGGGGACGGAGTTTCAATTCAAACGGCACGGGCAGAGCGGGCTGGAGCTGAGCGAGCTGCTGCCGCACCTGGGCACGGTGGCGGATGACCTCTGCGTGGTGAAGTCTCTGCACACGAATGAGATCAATCACGCGCCGGCGCAGATGTTTCTGCACACGGGCTTTGGCCAGGGTGGAAGGCCGAGCCTGGGGGCGTGGGTGACGTACGGGCTGGGGACGGAGAACCGTGACCTGCCTGCGTATGTGGTGCTGCTGTCAGGCCCGGCAGGCGGGGCGGGATCGACGCTGTGGAGCACGGGATTTCTGCCGAGTGTCTATCAGGGCATCCAGTTTCGCGGCAGCGGGGAACCGGTGCTGTTTCTGGGGAATCCGGCGGGGCAGAGTGCGAAGGACCGGCGCCATGTGCTGGATGCGGTGAAGGCGCTGAATGAGCAGCAGCTGGGGGTGATGGGAGATCCGGAGATCGCGACGAGGATCAGCCAGTATGAGATGGCGTACCGGATGCAGACGAGCGTGCCGGAGCTGATGGACATCACGCGGGAGAACCGGGCGACGCTGGAGATGTATGGGGCGCAGCCGGGCAAGGCGTCCTTTGCGAACAACTGCCTGCTGGCGCGACGGCTGATCGAGCGCGGAGTGCGGATGGTGCAGCTGTTTGATTCAGACTGGGATCACCACGGCGGCCTGAAGCAACGACTGACGGCGAAGGCGAAGGATGTGGACCAGCCGATGGCTGCGCTGGTGCGGGACCTGAAGCAGCGCGGGCTGCTGGATGAGACGCTGGTGATCTGGGGCGGGGAGTTTGGACGGACGCCGCTGAGGCAGGGGGCGAACCAGGATGGGACCAAGACCTCGCCGGGGCGTGATCACCACAAGGATGCCTACACGATGTGGATGGCGGGCGGCGGGATCAAGCCGGGGACGGTGTATGGCAAGACGGATGACTTTGGCTTTAACATCGCCGAGAACCCGGTGCATACGCATGACCTGAATGCCACGGTGCTGAACCTGCTGGGGCTGGATCATGAGCGGCTGACCTTCCGGTATCAGGGGCGTGATTTCCGGCTGACGGATGTGCATGGGGAGCTGGTGCCGGGGATTTTGGGGTGAGGGGGATGGGCTGTTTTGACCGGTTTTGACCATGCCATTCATGCGTTTTTCAGGGCCGCATCCCAGGTTGAAATACTGGCTGGCGGCTGATACAATACCTCCATGCCTGCCGACGCCCTCGACATTAACAGCGTCCTCCAAAGCGTACTTTCCATGCCGCGCCCTGAGCGTTCCTACATCGCTGAGCGCCTGCTGGTGAGCTTGGAAGATGACGACGAGATGCCGGCGCAGTGGCGGGAAGAAATGGATGCGCGGGTGCAGCGCCGTGAACGTGGTGAAACACGTTCCTATTCTCATGAAGAAGTCATGGCAGAACTCGACGCCATCATCGCGTGATACGCGTGATTTACACTTCTGAAGCGAGGCTCGAACTTAACGAGGCCGGGGCCTACTATCGCCGCATCAGCAAGGAGCTGGCTCAGGAGTTCAAGCAACGGCTTGTTGCCGCTTTGGAGGCAATCAGACGCAATCCTGAAACCTGGCGCCGCCTAGACGAGAAGTACCGTCGCAAGCTCTTGAAGCAGTTCCCCTATGGGGTGATTTATCATCAGCCCGAAGCTGACTGCATTGAAGTAGTGGCTGTGATGCATCTCAACCGTGAGCCTGACTACTGGCGTGGCCGCATTGGCTAAGCTGGCTGCAAGGCCCTCTGCGCGGGTGCTTTCAGCAGGCAGCGGAATCAAGCCGGGGATTTTGGGGTGAGGCGGTGTTTGTCATTACATGAGCCTCTTTTGCGCGCGCCCGAGCATGCTTGAATCGAGGCCGGAATGAGCTATGCTGAGCCAACAACCGAAAGGGGAGCCCTATGAATATGAGTGATGCTGCCATGCCGGCGCTACAGCCGAGGTTTCCGACAGTGGCAGAGTGGAAGGCGATCGTGGCAAGGTTTCAAAAGCCATCGCTCTGGCGGGCGGTGGTGCAGCTGGTGGACACGCTGGTGCCGTATGTGGCGCTGTGGGTGGGCATTTATTTCGCGCTGCGTGTGTCCTGGTGGCTGGCGGCGCCGCTGGCCGTGCTGGCGGGCACGCTGCTGGTGCGGGTGTTCATCATTTTTCATGACTGCGGGCATGGCTCGTTTTTCAAAAGCCGCCGGGCCAATGACATCACGGGCTTTTTCACCGGCATGCTGACCTTCACGCCGTACTACCAGTGGCGATGGGAGCACTCGCTGCACCACGCCACGACGGGAAATCTGGACAAGCGCGGGGTTGGCGATGTGTGGACGATGACGGTGCAGGAGTATCTGGAGGCCTCGCGCTGGAAGCGCTTTGCCTACAAGCTGGCGCGGAATCCGTTTGTGCTGTTTTTCATCGCGCCGTTTGTGCTGTTTGTCATTCTACAGCGCGTGCCGCGCAGCAATGGGGACACACGAGAGCGGAACTCGGTGTGGCACATGAATGTGGCGCTGCTGGTAATGGTAGCGATAATGTCATGGATCTACGGGCCGCTGAACTATCTCATCCTGCAAGCGATCACCACGGGGGTGTCCGGCGCGTGCGGGGTGTGGCTCTTCTACATCCAGCACCAGTTTGAAGATGCCTACTGGGAGGAGCATGAGACGTGGGACTTTACGGCGGCGGCGCTGCAGGGCAGCTCGTACTACAAGCTGCCGCGCGTGCTGCAGTGGCTCTCGGGAAACATCGGCTTTCACCACATCCACCACCTGAGCTCGCGCATTCCGAATTATTACCTGGAGCGCTGCCATTACTCGCACCCGGTGTTTCAGCAGGTGAAGCCCATCACGATCCGCATGAGCTTCAAGTCCCTGGCCTACCGCCTGTGGGACGAGCAGCACAAGAAGCTGGTGGGCTGGCGGCGCATGCGCGAGGTGCGGCGGGAGCAGAAGAAGAAGGCCGAAGAAGGAAAGTGATTGGTGAGTGCCGTGGGGAGTGATCTCTCAGGGTACTAGCATCACCATGTGCTGAGAACGGTTGTGAACAGGCTCGTAGATATCTTCAGGGTAGCTTGCGCGTTGCAGATGATCTCGCAGTCGCTCCTGCGCTCCTTCAGAGCGCGGCCTTGAGAGAGAATGCTGCTGACCCAACACCCAGGGCTTGCGCCCTGGGCTTGACTCCTGCGGGCCTTTGGCCCGCGACGCAGTGCCTTGCGGAATCCATGCTTACTCACGGACGAACCGTCTCTTCAGACGCGCATTCCAGTATTCAGGGTATCCTATCTTGATGAGTTGAAAACGGTCTGAAGGTGGAGTCGCGAGCCGATGGAGGGGGAGCATCTTAACCCCCACCTGCTGCGTGTTCGCGGATGTGCGATGGCGCTGGATGATGCGGCAGGTCCGGCTTTGTGGAGACGCGAAAATGCTGGGCGTTGCGAGAGCGTGAGGGATCGGGACGATCCCTCTCCGCCAGAGTGCGGGCTGGCCGCATGGATGCTGGATTCGACCCATGAGCCCCGTTTTCAGCTGTGCATCGTATAAGCAGCCGCGCATGGATGCCGCTGGCTCAAAGGAGCTTGGGCAGCATGGCGATGACCATCATTACTTTGGAGAGTTTCATGCCCATGCGGACGGCGATGGTTTCGGGGGATTTGCCACGGACGAAGAGGCTCTGGATTTCTTTTTCTTTGGGAGTGAGGGTGGGTTTGTTGCTCATACAGGATGCAGACAGCAGCCCTGCCCTCGGCGTTCATTGACTGGTTTCAGGCTGTTTTAGACCTATCCTCAAAAGGCCCTCAAATTGCGCGGCAACGAAGCATGGCGTTGGCGTAACTGGGGGCATAATGAGGCCTCATAGTGGCAAGGCGTGCGTCACTGAAGTTGTTATTGCAATTTTGTTGCGTTTGATGTTCAATACTGCAACTTTGTTGCGTTATTTAAACCGCCCTCTGCATGCCTGCTCACGCTTCCAAACTCCCTGTCACGGTTCTCTCCGGCTTTCTTGGCGCGGGGAAAACCACGCTGCTCAACCATATCCTGCGCAACCGGGAGGGGCGGAAGGTGGCGGTCATTGTGAATGACATGAGTGAGGTGAATGTGGACGCACAACTGGTGAAAGCGGGGGATGCGCGGCTCTCGCGGACGGAGGAGAAAATGGTGGAGATGAGCAATGGCTGCATCTGCTGCACGCTGCGGGAGGATCTGATGCTCGAGGTGGCCCGGCTGGCGGAGGAGGGGAGGTTTGATGCGCTACTGATCGAGTCCACCGGTGTGTCCGAGCCGATGCCGGTGGCGGAGACTTTCACCTTCAAGGATGAGCAGGGGCGCAGTCTGAATGATCTGGCGCAGCTCGACACGCTGGTGACCGTGGTGGATGCGCGGAATTTTCTAAACGACTACTACAGCACGGATGACCTGCAGCAGCGCGGACAGGCGGTGTCTGCGGAAGACGGGCGCACGATCGTGCATCTGCTGACGGACCAGATCGAGTTTGCGAATGTCATCCTGATCAACAAGATCGATGAGGTCAGCGCGGAGGAACTGGAGGACATACGCGGCGTGGTCCGTGCGCTGAACCCGGAGGCCAGGGTGCATGAGACACGGCGCTCGGAGGTGCCGCTGGAGGCGGTGCTGGACACCGGACTGTATGAGCTGGCCAAGGCCGAGCAGGCGGAGGGCTGGCTGGATTCTCTGAACGGACACACGCCCGAGACCGAGGAGTATGGCATCAGCAGCTTCATTTACCGCGCACGGCGGCCGTTTCATCCGCAGCGGTTTGATGTCTTCATGCGCGCCGCGTGGGAGGGAGTGATCCGCGCCAAGGGCATGTTCTGGCTGGCCACGCGCATGGAGCTGGCGGGCTATCTCTCCCAAGCGGGGGTGCTGCGCGAAACGCGGGCGATGGGCCTGTTTTGGTCGGCTGTGAGTCGCGATGAATGGCCGACGGATGCTGACGCGCTGGCGGAGATCGAAGCGAACTTGCAGGAACCTTATGGCGACCGCCGCAGCGAAATCGTCTTCATTGGGCGGAGGATGGACCGTGCCGCGCTGACGGCGCGGCTGGATGAATGCCTGCTGAATGACGATGAGATGAAAGCCGGGCACCATGAATGGCGGGCGCTGCCAGATCCCTTCCCTGCGTGGGTGCCGACGAATGAGGCGGAGGAAAGTGTATGAGGCTCAGCGAAGGCCCAAGCGTGCATGGATTTCCAGCACGGGCTGGGCTTGATTGAGGGTGTAGAGGTGGATGCCGTCGGCCTGATGGTCGAGGAGGTCGGTGCATTGCTCGGCGGCGTGATGGAGGGCGATGCGGCGGAAGGCTTCGGGGTCATCTTTTGCGCGATTGAGGGCACGGATGAGTCGGGCGGGGTAGCGCATGCCGCCGGCGAGTGCGGCCATGCGCTGCATGCCGCTGGCGGTGGTGAGCGGGAGAATGCCGGCGAGGATGGGCGTGTGGATGCCGGCCAGTGCGCAGCGGGCGCGGAAGTCGTGGAAGTCGTGATTGTCAAAGAAGGCCTGGGTGCAGAGCCAGTCGGCTCCGGCATCCACCTTGGCCTTGAGGTGGTCCATCTCGGTCATGCGATTGGGGGTGGCGGGATGGCCCTCGGGGAAGCAGGCGACGCCGATGCCGAAACCGCGCGGGTCAGGGTGCAGGCCGCGTTCATTGAACTGGCGGATGAAGCACACGAGATCCGCTGCGTGTGCAAAGTCGCCGCTGCCGGTGCCGCCTGAAGGCGGGTCGCCGCGCAGAGCCAGGATATTGCTGACTCCGGCGGCGGCGTAGCGGGTGAGCAGGGCCATGATGTCTGACTCGCTGTGGCCGACGCAGGTGAGGTGGGGGATGGGGTCAAAGACATCGCTCTGCCGCAGCTCGGTGACGAGGCTCTGGGTGAGCTCGCGGGTGCTGCCGCCCGCGCCATACGTCACGCTGGCAAAGGCGGGGCGCAGAGGCGCGAGGTGGTCGAGCGTGGTCTGCAGGGTCTTCACCGCGGCAGGGGTACGCGGTGGAAAGAACTCGAAGGAGAACGCGGTGGTGCCACGAGTGGCGGAGAGGATGTCGTGGATGTGCATTGCGGGTTAGATCCAGGGGGCATTGAAAACGGGCCTGAATGAATGGCTATTTGTAGAGGGCGGTTGCCGTGGTTTTCAGAGGCGCCTAATCGAAGGATGGTGCTAAAGGATGCCCGCATGAGAGGCCTGCGGCGGGGCGCGTTGCAGACGCTGCTGGAACCCGGCGTGGAGGTGAGGAGCGCCGGGTTTGCTGACCGGACTGCCTGACATACCCAGGGTCGCCTCGCTGAGGCTCGGCTGACCCTGGGCTCAACTCCGCAACTCCTTTGGGGTTGCTGCGAAGAAGGAAGCTCGAGGTAAAATGAGAGACCTGCTTTCAATAGATCGTGGTATTACACAGCATGTTGCGGCTGTGTGGCGCGCAGTTTTTTGGCGGTCTGCACCATGTGGATGAGGGAGGTCTTCACTTCGGGCCAGCCGCGTGTCTTGAGGCCGCAATCGGGGTTGACCCAGAGATTGCGGCGCGGGATGACGGCCTCGGCTTTGCGCATGAGGTTTTCCATTTCGCTGACAGAGGGCACACGCGGGGAGTGGATGTCATAGACGCCGGGGCCGATCTCGTTGGGGTAGCGGAAGTCCACGAAGGCGCCGAGCAGCTCCATGTTTGACCGGGAGGTTTCGATGGTGATGACATCGGCGTCCATGTCTGCGATGGCGGCGATGATGTCATTGAACTCGGAGTAGCACATGTGCGTGTGGATCTGGGTATCGTCCCGCACACCGCTGGCACTGAGGCGGAAAGCGGTGACGGCCCAGTCGAGGTATTGGGCCCAGTCGGCACGGCGCAGAGGCAGGCCCTCACGGATGGCGGGCTCGTCGATCTGAATGGCGGCAATGCCTGCGGCCTCGAGGTCCACGACTTCGTCGCGGATGGCGAGGGCGATCTGGCGTGTGGTCTCAGAGCGGGGCTGGTCATCGCGCACAAAGCTCCACTGCAGGATGGTGACGGGGCCGGTGAGCATGCCCTTCATGGGGCGTGGCGTGAGAGACTGCGCGAACTGGGCCCAGCGCACGGTCATGGGTGCGGGGCGGCTTACGTCTCCATAAATCACGGGCGGCTTGACGCAGCGGGTGCCGTAGCTCTGCACCCAGCCGTTGGCAGTGAAGAGGAAGCCGTCGAGCTGCTCGCCGAAGTACTCGACCATGTCATTGCGCTCGAACTCGCCGTGCACGGGCATGTCGAGACCGATCTCGTCCTGAAAGGCGACGCAGGCTCGGGTTTCGTTTTCCAGATAGACCTCGTATTCGGCGGTGGTGAGCTCGCCTTTCTTCCAGCGGGCGCGCATGGAACGCACCTCGGCGGTCTGAGGAAAGGAGCCGATGGTGGTGGTGGGAAACTCCGGCAGACCGAGCCGGGACTGCTGCAAAAGCTGACGCTGCGCGAAGGGTGAGCGGCGGCGGGCATCGCCATCCGTCACCAGCGCGAGACGTGCGCGCACTTCCGGATTGTGCGTGCGGCGACTGGTGGCGCGGCTGTGGATGGCGTCCTGATTTTCCTCCAGCACACCGCTGCGCGCGGTACCACGAAGCAGCGCGCTGAGGGTGACGACCTCCTTGAGCTTTTCATCGGCGAAGGCCAGCCAGTTTTCGATCTGTGCATCCAGTGCGGGCTCGGAAGCCAGGGTGACGGGCACATGCAGCAGAGAGCATGAGGGAGCGACCCAGAGGCGACGTGCGTCCAGCTTTGCCCTGGCTGCGGTGAGCAGCGTGAGGGATTTGGCGAAGTCGTTTTTCCAGATATTGCGGCCATCCACCACGCCGAGGGAGAGGATCTTGTCTTGCGGCAGATGATCGAGCACTGCGTCCAGCTCCTCTGGAGCACGCACGAAGTCGCAGTGGAAGGCCTGTGCAGGCAGCGAGAGGAAGAGCGGCAGATTTTCCCGCAGGGGGCCGAAGTAGCTGGCTACGATGATTTTTAAACCGGGCGCGGCAGCAGCGAGCCTGCGCCAGGCATCCACCACGGCATCGCGCTGATGTGGGGAGAGATCGAGCGCGAAGACGGGTTCGTCGATCTGCACCCATTCCGCGCCTTGTGCGGCGAGGCGGCGCAGGATCTGCTCATAGACGGACACCAGCCCATCGAGCAGGGACCAGCGATCAAAGTCCGGATGCTGCGAATCCTGCACTTTGCCGAGCGAGAGGTAGGTCACGGGGCCGGGGAGCACGGGCTTGGCGCGCAGGCCGAGGGCTTTGGCTTCTTCAAACTCATGGAAGACTTTGCTGCCCAAGAGACGGAACTGTGTGTCTGCGCGGAACTCGGGAACGATGTAGTGGTAATTGGTGTCGAACCACTTGGTCATCTCGCAGGCAAAGGCCGCCCCGTGCCCGCCAGTGCAGCCTTGGGTGCAGCTTTCATGCCCTTCACCACGGGAGCCGCGAGCCATGAGGAAGAGGGTATCGAGATCGATGCTGTCGCCGGACCAGCCAAAGCGCGGCGGGACGTTGCCGATGAGGCAGGAGAAATCGAGCATCTGATCGTAGAAGGAGAAGTCGTTGCAGGGGATGAGGTCGATGCCTGCGGCGCTCTGCTTGGCCCAGTGGTCCCGGCGCAGCCTGCGGCCGGTGGCTTCCAACTCCTGCGGGGAGATTTTGCCATGCCAGAAGGCTTCGGTGGCTTTTTTGAGTTCGCGCTGCTCGCCGATGCGGGGGTAACCGAGATTGTGGGTGTGGATGATGTTGTCGCTCATAGCGACGGGATAACTATCGCCGGAATCAGCATTCACAATCCAGAGAGTTTTGTGGATGATCATCGAAATGGTTTATGATGGGGTCATGATCGAAATCCGCCATCTGCACGCCCTCATCGCCCTGGCTGAAACGGGCAATCTTTCCAAAGCGGGCCGCCGCCTGCACCTTTCCCAGCCTGCGCTTTCGCATCAGGTGAAGAGCATCGAGACGCATCTCGGGGTGCCGTTGTTTGAGCGGAAGAGCAGCCCGCTGCGGCTGAGCCCTGCGGGGGAGAGGCTGCTGGGCACGGCGCATGAGATCGTGAAGCAGATGCGGCAGTGCGAGCGCGATGTGGCGCGCATCGCGGAGGGGAAGGCCGGGCAGTTGCGCATCGCGGTGGAGTGCCACTCGTGCTTTGACTGGCTGATGCCGGCGATGGATGAGTTTCGAGTGGCGTGGCCGGAGGTGGAGATGGATCTGGTGTCCGGCTTTCAGCCCGACCCCACCGGGCTGCTGATCGAGAACCAGGCGGATCTGGTGATCGTGTCCAAAGCGCCGCCGCGTGAGGACATCGTATATCATCCGCTGTTTCGCTACGAGGTGCTGGCTCTGCTGGCACATCAGCACCCGCTCACACGGAAGAGCCACCTGACTGCGCAGGACTTTGCCAAGGAGACGCTCATCACGTATCCGATCCCGGACGACCGGATCGACCTGGTGCGGGAGGTGCTGGCGCCGCTGGGGGTGAACCCGGTGCGGCGGACGGCGATGCTGACGGTGGCGATCCTGCAGCTGGTGGCGAGCCAGCGCGGAGTCGCGGCCATGCCGGGCTGGGCGGTGCAGCCCTACCTGGAGCGGAACTATGTGGCGCACCGGCCTGTGCGGAAGAGCGGGCTGTATTCGCAGCTGAATGCCGCGACGACACGCAGGCTGGCCGGGACGGCGTACATGCGGGAATTTATCGCCACGATGAAGAGGGTGAGCTTTGACAGCCTGAAGGGAATCACGGCGGTGGCTGAGGAAGGGAGGTGATGGGTGCGGAGTCATTGGGTGTCCATCCGGAGGCGTGGCATGGTTCTCGAGGCAGCCAATCGCATGATGGTGCCCGTAGATACGAGCGGAGCTGCGTGCGGCGGAACATGTTGCAGACGCTGCTGGTGCCCGGCGCGGTTTTGAGGTGCGCTGGATTTGCTTCACCGGATTGGCTGCATGTACCCAGGGGAGCACTCGCTAAAGCTCGACACCCCTGGGCTCAATTACGCAGCCCCTTTGGGGCTGACGCCTAGCGATGCGGCCTCGTCCGTCTGGTGGATTTGGCAGGCTTAGCGCGAGAGTCGCGGGCTCTTACTCGGCTGCCTTTTTGCGTGTGAATTTCTGCACGCGTGCGCCGGTGGCTTCGGCGACATAGATGGAGCCGTCTGGACCGACGGCGATGTCGTGACCGAGCTGGAACTGACCGGGGGCTTTGCCGTAGCTGCCGAAGGTGTCGAGGATCTGGCCTGTGGGATCGACTTCCACTGCCTTGCCGCGCTGTTCGCGTTTCAATGACGGAGAGCCGCCGTCGATGATGAAGAGGTGACCGGCAGGGCTGGTGGCGATGCCGTAGGGCTTGCCGATCTGCGGGCCTTTCCATTCGTGCAGGAAGGCGCCTTTGGGGTCGAAGACCTGAAGGCGCTCGTTTTCGCGGTCGCAGACGATGACACGGCCTTGATGGTCCAGGGTGACTCCGTGCGGCAGATGGAACTGGCCCGGCCCTTTTCCTTTGGTGCCCCACTGAAACTCGAAGCGGCCTGTGGCAGTGAACTTCAGAACGCGTGTGTTTTGGTAGCCATCGCTGACATAGAAGGAACCGTCTGGCAGCACGGCTACATCGGTGGGAAGATTGAAGTGAGTCGTGTCATCGCCGGGGACGCCTGCCTCTCCCCGTGTGAGCAGCACCTCGCCTGAGGGCGAGCATTTGAAGACCTGATGCAGGCCGACATCGGTGAGCCAGAGATTGCCGGTGTGATCCACCGTGAGCCCATGCGGCATGATGAAGCGGCTAGCGCCCCAGGTGCTGAGGAGGCGGCCTGTGGCACCGTCGAGGACGCTGACGGTGGGCGCTGCGATGGGTTCTTTGGGAAAGGGCTTGGTCCAGACGCGGCCGCTGCGATGGAAAACGAACACGCGGTTTTGGGCATCGACACCCACACCGGCGCAAAGGCCGAGGGTGTGGCCCTCTGGCAACTGCGGCCAGTCGGGGACGACAGTGTGCTGTGGCTGCGCGAGGGTTGCGGTGGCGATGAGGCTGAACAGGAGAACGAAGCGCATGGAGGGGGCGCGGGGCTCACTTTAACTTTGAAACCTGCACATCATCGACGTCGGCGGATTTGTTCACGGCGAGGGTGATCATGCGCTTGGTGGGATGGGCGATGCCGGGGCTGGTGAAGGAGACGGCTTCCAGGTCGTCGATGCGGACGGTCATCTGGTCGGCGACGATCTTGATGTTCAGGGTGTGCCACTCGCCGGGCTTAAGGTCGAGCTTGAAGGATTTGGTTTTGGATTTGAGGAGCGCGGCGAGTTCGGGGGACTTGTCTCCCTTCTCGCGGCGGGCGCGGATTTCGTTGTCCATGCCGCCGGTCTTGGAGTCGGTGATGGTGACGGCTTTGTTGGTGACGCGGGCGATGCAGAGGTGTCCGGCGTGCACGGTTTTGAGCTCGCGATCGACGAAATCGACGCCGAGGTCGTCGCCTTCGCCGAGGCGGAACTTTAGCATGACGATGCCGTCTTGAAACTCGGCCGCATGGAAGATGGCGACGCCGTGGTCGGCCTCGGCGTGCTTGGTGACGTGCATGTGGCCGTCGATGAGATCGACCTGCTGATGGCCTTTGGCGCGCCAGGCGCTGTTGCTGGTCCAGCCGTTGCCGATGTCTTCCTTGCCGGGGGTGGCTTCGTCACGAGAGAAGTCGTCGGAGAAGAGCGGGGTGATGAAGTCGGCGCGGAGGGAGAGGGAGAGGGAGAGGGAGAGGGAGAGGGGGAGGGAGAGAAGGAGGAAGAGGAGGAAGTGTTTCATGACATTATTTCTTGGGCGGATTGGGCACGGTGCCGGCGGTGTATTCGGTTTGATCGATGGTGCCGCTGGCGTCCACGTCGCGGGCTTTGAACCAGGCGGCGGCATCGGCGGGGTCGCGTTTGGCGCTGAACTCTTCTTTGGTGAGCTTGCCGTCGTGGTCGGTGTCGAGGCGTTTGAACTGCTCGGCGCGGTTGGGGTTGTTTTTGGACTGGGCTTTGCCCTTGGCTTTGGCGTCTCCGGCGATGGGAAGGGGCAGGTAGTCGTAGTCGAGGATCATTTTCTTTTGCAGTGCGGTCTTGAGCTCGAGGGTGGCTGCCTCCAGGCCTTTCTGGCCGTAGAGATTGTGCAGCTCGGCGGGGTCTTCCTGGAGGTCGTAGAGCTCATAGACGGGGCGCGGGCTGGTGAACCAGAGGGTCTCGAACTCGGTGGCCAGGGTTTTGTCCTCGTGCGCCTTGGTGATGTCTTTCCAGCTGGGATCGCCGCCGCTGTCCACGGGGGTGTAGCGGAGGTTGGGGGTGACGTTGTAGATGAGCTTGTAGCGGGAGCTGCGCACGCAGCGGCTGTAGTCCACGCCACTGGCGGTGGTGCCTTCATTGAAGGTGGCGCTGCCGTGGGGGCCGCGCTCGGCGAAGATGTGCTGGCGCTCTTTTTCAAACTTGGCGCCTTTGAGCAGCGGGAGGAAGCTGATGCCGCTCATGCGCTCTGGCACAGGGAGACCGGCGGCTTCGAGGCAGGTGGGGGCGATGTCTTCTCCGGAGATGAGCGCGCTGGAGTCGCCGCCGGGCTTGATGACGCCGGGCCACCAGGCGAGGAGGGGGACATTCAGGCCGGGATCGTGCAAGGAGCCTTTGCCACTGGGGAAGGCCATGCCGTTGTCTCCCATGAAAATGATGAGGGTGTTTTCCAAACCGGCGCGTTGTTTGACGAGGTCGAGCACGCGCTGGAAGTCGCCGTCGCAATGCTCTATCTCGCCTTCATAGGCGGAGAGATCATTGCGCACGCCGGGGAGATCGGGAAGGAAGCCGGGGACTTTGAGCTTGGCGGGATCGGGAGGATTTTTGCCGGTATTCCAGGCGTGGTGGGGATCGCTGAAGCCGACCCAGAGGAAATAGGGCTTATCTTTCGGCTTCTGATCAAAGAACTCGTTAATCTTGGTGGGCAGGCTCTCCTGGCCGCTGGCGTCCACGTAGTCGAAGCGGTCTTTGAAGGTGACGAGGTGGTGCTCCTCAAAGACCTGTGACGAGGCCTCGGGGCTGCGACCTGAGCCATCGAGGTGATAGGTGCGACCGCAGCAGCCGACGAAGTAGCCCGCGTCTTTTTTGAGGATCTCGGGAAAGGTGATCTCATCTCGCGGAAGAGGCGAGGAGAAACGCGTCATGCGGCAGGCGACTGCGGAGCGGCCGGTCATGATGGTGGCGCGCGAGGGGACGCACTGCGGTGCGCCGGTGAACATGCGGCGGCACATGATGCCCTCTGCGGCAAAGCGGTCGAGGTTTGGCGTCTTCATCTCCTCGCGCCCATAGCAGTGGATGAAGGGGTAGCTGTGGTCGTCTGAGAGGACGAAGAGGATATTTGGCGGAGCCGCGAATGACGACTGCAGGATGCAGAAGAATGATAGAAGGAGGATGGCGGGGCGCATGATATTTTGAGGTTGGCCTACGGAAGGCACGGAATACACGGAAACCGGAGGGGCTGAGGTGAATTATTGATTGAGGAAGCGTTCGATTTGAACCTTGGGGTGGTGGCCGAAGTTGATGAACAGACCTAGTTTCATGTCCGTGGCCTTGAGGTAATTAATGACCTGCGCCCGGTGCTCGTCAGTGAGATGAGGGACTGCTTTCAATTCGATGATGATCTTGTCAAAGCAGACGAGGTCCGGGATGAAAGTATGATGGAGCCTGCGGCCTTTGTATAGAAGCGGAAACTGCTGCTGCGCATCGAATGGAATGCCCTGCAACTCGAGCTCAGCCTCCAAGCACTCTTGATAAATAGGCTCTGTAAAACCACCGCCTTTTTCCTTGTAGACTTCAAAACAAGCACCTCGAATCCGAAAGCTCTCATCAGGAAAAATCAAATTGCTGCTCATGGGTCGCGATAAAAATCCTATTTCCGTGTGTTCCGTGCCTTCCGTAGGCCACCCTCAAAACCAAAGTCTCATGGGAGCACGGGCCGGGGTTCGATATCGCTTTGATTGATCCATCCGGCTTTCATGGGCTTGCCGCTCATGAACTTCTCATAGAAGCCGACATTGGCCTTCATGGCGTGCTCGTATTTGTCGAAGACATCTCCCTGGCCGGACATGCGGGGATCCCCCTGCTGGGAGAGCTCGGCGTGGAGCTGGGTTTTCAAGGCGGTGGCGCGGGGATCGGCAGGGAGGTTATGGACGAAATCGGGATCGGCTTTGAGATCGTAGAACTCGGTGCCGGGACGGAGGCCTAAGCAGAGCTGCCAGAAAGGGTCGGCGGGGTTTTTGCGGTGCGCATCAATAATGAAGGTCTTGGTAGCGCCGGCGTCGCAGTCCATGTAGCCGGTCTCGGGATTGCCGCCGGGCCAGCGGGTGGGCTCGAAGTTTTCAATGAAGACGCTGTCCTTGGTGACGATGGCGCGGATGGGATAGCCCCAGTCGTGCGGGCGGCCGACGTCGGTGCGCTCCTTGCCGAGCAGGACGTGATCGCGCACATGGGCGGGCTTGGCGGCGAAGAGATCGGTGAGGCTGCGGCCGGGAGACTCGGCCATGCCAGTGTCTGACCACTTCATGCCCGCGACCTCGATGAGCGTGGGGGCGAGATCGACGAAGCTGACGAAATCGCTGAGCGTACGGCCGGGCTGGAGGATGCCTTTTTTCCACATCATGGCGAGGGGCACGTGATTGGCCTGCACGTTGGCGTTTCCCTTGCTGCGCGGGAAGGGCATGCCGTGGTCTGCGGTGACGATGATGAGGGTGTTGTCCAGCAGGCCACGCTTTTCGAGGTCGGCGATCATGCGGCCGAGATGGCGGTCGAAGTGCTCGACCTCGAAGGCGTAGTCGAGCATGTCATTGCGGATGACGTCGTTGTCCGGCCAGTAGGCGGGGACGTGGTCGATGTCCGTGAGCTTTTTGCCCCCCTTGGCGACGCCGCTGCCGAACTCGTAGCCACGATGCGGCTCGACGCTGCCATACCAGAAGCACCAGGGTTTGCCAGCAGGGGCGGCATCGAGGAAGTCGCTGAAATTGGCGGCGTAGTCGCAGTTCAGAATTTCGGGGGTGGGAGCTTCGGCGCGGCGTTTGTTATAGGGCTTGCCGGTCATCTGGCGGGGCTTGCCATTGGCGTCATTGGCCACGCCGGGGCCCCAGCCTTTGGTGGTGTAGCCGACGTTCCAACCTTTCTCCGCGAGGGCCTCGCCCCAGCCTTTGAACTCGGGCGGGAAGTAGCAGATGTGATTGGCGGCTTCTTTGAGCTGCCAGGAGTTGCGACCGGTGAGGATGCAGGCGCGTGAGGGGGCGCACTTGGCATTGGGTGTGTAGGCCTGGCGGAACAGAAGGCCTTCTTTTGCGACGCGGTCGAAGTTGGGGGTCTTGACCCAGGGTGTGCCGTAGGCGCTGGCATGCGGGCCCCAGTCGTCGGCGATGGCGAAGAGGATGTTGGGCGGTGGCTCGGTGGCGAATGATGACGGACGAATGCCGAGTGCTGAGAGAACAAGGAGGCAGAGAAGGAATGCAGGCTGACGCATGGCGAGGGAACGGAGCGGCGGGCGTGTTCCTTCGGCAAAGACGCGGGAAGATGATCTGCGGCGAAGCTTTCATTCCTGCTTGCCTGCGCGGGGCAGACGCCGGATGGATGGCACATGGGACTGGGAACGAAAAACCGGCTGCAGCAGACCGCGGCCGCCTGCACTGACTACCTGCGCGAAGAGCACCGCGACAAGCTGGGGCTGGTGATGGAATTCATCGCCGAAGTGGAAGGAGCGGGCGGGGACATCGCGCAGTGGAACCAGTTTACGGATGTGCGCCGCAGTCGAACGGAGATGCTGGAGCGCGTGGAGACGGCGTTTCAGAAGTGGCTGGCGGGTGGGTGACACCGTTCGAGGTTCGTTTGACGGAATGAGTGGGTGCGGACGCGAGGTGTTGCGGGAGGACGGGGGAACGCTGCTGGAGGACGCGGCGTGATAAAGAAAGCGCTGGGTTTGCTTTCCGGATTGGCTGGCAGAACCCAGGGCGGCGCTCGCTTAGGCTCGCTTGCCCTGGGCTACGATAGGCCGCCCCTTCGGGGCTGGTCGGTAGCGAGGCAGTTGTGTCCAGCAGAAAACGATCGTGTTTTTGATAGATCGTGGTATTATATAATATTATATAGCTTGTGAATAATTTTCTATCACTCGCAGATCCGAGACATGAGTCCTCGGTTTGGCGGGGTGCTGCGGACTGAAGTCCGCGCTCCTTTTACTGGGGCAGATCGGTGTTGCAGATGCCTTGGGTGCCGTGGTGGAAGAGGTTGCTGGAGAAATGGAGGCCGCGTGGGGCATTGGGGCCGCCGGGGATGATGACGGCGTATTTGTAGCGGGGCTTGCCGAGAGCGTGGATGACATTGCCAGTGATGACGACGTCGGTGAGCGGCGGGTCGTCGGGCTGCTGGCCGGTGTCGAACTTGAAGGGGGAGCGTTCGTCTCCCCAGATCCAATGAGCGTCTCCGTAGCCGAAGTCGGAGATGAGGTTGTTGGAGATGATGGAACCGCCGTCGGCGTTTTCGGGTTTGTCGTCGGTGGCGGGATGGGCAGCGGCACCGGGCATGAGGCCGATGGCCCAGAGGGAGTTCCGCACGAACTGGTTCCCAGTGATGAGCACATTACGTGAGCCGTGCATGGCCTTCATGCCGATGAAGGCGTTGGTAATGATGTTCTGCGAGACGATGACGTGGTCGGCATGGATGTCGAGACCCTGAGCGGCGTTTTCGATGTGGTTGCCGATGATGCGGGTGAGGTCGCTGATTTCAGGGGCGGTGACGATGATGCCGGAGCCCTGCTGCCAGGCGTCGGTGTAGTTGGAGTCCCAGGCCTGCTGGTTCATGAGCGCGCCTTTTTCGGGATTCTTTTTCACGTAGTCGCCGAGCTTGTACCGGGCCTTCACTTCGGGAGTGGGGACGAAGTTGTCCTCGATGACGCGGTTTCCTTCAATGAGGATGCCGGTGCTGTAGCTGACGCTGATGCCGGTGCCGTCGGTGCAGTTGAAGGCGTAGCCCCAGTCCTTGCTCTGGGTGCGGTCGTCGATGCTGACGCGCATGTAGTTGCGCACGAGACAGCGGGAGATGCGGGTGTCCTTGCTCTCCCGCACAGAGATGGCGCCTGCAGGGCTGCGATTGTCGATGGCGCGCACGTTTTCGATGACGAGGTCGCGGCATTTGATGGCGAGGATGGCCTCATTGCGGGAGTCCATCTTGCCCTCGGCGCGGGTGAGCGTGAGATCACGAATCTCCGCGCCGGTGGCGTTTTCGATCTCGATGATCGGCTGATCGGCGCTCTGCTGAATGATGCGGCCGGGGCCGAAGAGGCCGCTGCGATCGCCACGGATGCGGATCTTTTGCGTGATGGAGTAGTCGCCCGCCGGCACGAAGAGCATGCGGTTTGGGTTCGCATCGAGCGCCGCCTGGATGGAGGAGTAGTTTGCGACGGAGAGGTCGGCGGCGGTGACGACGGTGGCGCAGAGAAAGAGGAGGAAAGACAGACGGCGGATCATGAATGATTTTCAAACGTGCCTCTTGAGGAAGCCTATCGTAGAACTGAACCGCATACCTGCCAGGCAAAGGCTTCATGCCCAACGGGCATGCGTATTTAAGCCCAGGGTTCGCAAGAACCCTGGGGGCGTGAGTCACTACACCGTGCCATTTTCAGCGCAACCCCAACGGGGTTGCGTCCCTCGTCGCATGATCCAGAATTCGTCATGTCTCAGTCGATTGCCCGCGTTTTGATCCACACTGTCTTTTCTACCAAAGACCGAGAGCCAGCTTTCCACGACGCGGCTTTTCGTTCCGAGGTACACTCTTATCTTGGTGGATGTGCCAAGGCATTGGACTGTCTTCCCATCCAGATCGGAGGTGTCGCGGATCACATCCACTTGCTGACCACGTTATCGCGCACCATTGCCATGGCGGAATTCGTCAAGGAGATCAAACGCGTGTTCTGCAATTGGATTCAGGAGCGCGGCGGCATGTTCCGCCAGTTCCACTGGCAGGCTGGATACGGCTGCTTTTCGGTATCTGAATCCCGTTCAGCTGCCGTGGTTCGATACATCGAGAAACAGGAGGAGCATCATCGGAAAATCACCTTTCAAGA
Source organism: Prosthecobacter vanneervenii (assembly GCF_014203095.1). Lineage (NCBI taxonomy): Bacteria > Pseudomonadati > Verrucomicrobiota > Verrucomicrobiia > Verrucomicrobiales > Verrucomicrobiaceae > Prosthecobacter > Prosthecobacter vanneervenii. Next base: position 62,707 of record NZ_JACHIG010000010.1, read on the forward strand.
CGAGTATCGTGAACTGCTCAGACGCCATAACCAGAGATGGGATGAGGCGTATGTTTGGGGGTAATTGCGGCGATGGACGCAACCCCGCTGGGGTTGCACCATGACAAACGATGTGGCTTGCTCTTATCCCAGGGTTCTGCGAACCCTGGGCTTAAATACGGAAGGCCGTTGGCCTTCTCATGTGTGAGAGCAGACGTTGTTTTAAGTGAAACGAGCGGTGGGCAACAGCACTACTTCGCCACCACAGGAACCGGCTTGGCCTGCAAATGCTGGAGGGTGTCCTTGATGGTGGTGCCGACGAGGGCGGCGAAGATGGCTTTGTCTTCGGGGAGGGTGGCGGGGATGTCGAAGGTGACTTCGATGATGCCGTCTCCGCGGGCTTTGACTTCCTTGCGCTGGATGCGGCTGTTGTCGCCGCCTTTGAGGGTGACCTGCACGGGCTTTTCACCGAGGGCGGCTGGGAAGTGGTGGGTGAGCCTGACGGTGGCTTTCTGGCCGGGGGTGACGGATTCCGGCACGACGAGGGCTATGAAGGAGTCGGGTTTGGTGGCGGGCCTGCTCTGCATTTTGGCGGCCTGCTTGGCGGCGATGCGTTCCTTTTTGGTCATCTGCTTTCCTTCGAGCTGCTGCATGAGTTTTTCGCGCACGGCGGGATCGTCGCGATGGCGGAAGACTTCGAGGAGCGGGTCGTTGGTTTTGACCATCCAGTCCTCCATGGCTTTTTCCAGGACGGCCACCTGGGCGGCGTGCTCGGGTTTGGCGATGAGATTGGTGAGAGCATCGGGGTCGTAGCACACGTCGTAGGCCTCCTCGGGCACGCGGTGGTCAAAGAGGTCGATGCGGGCGGCGATCTGTTCGTTGGTCTTGGCGAGCACGCGCATCTGGCGGCAGGTGGCGGTGCCATTGGTGGCGCCGGTCATGATGCGGGTGCCGTTGGACCAGGGGCTGAAGATGTAAACCATGTCCTTGGTCTGCACGGCGCGCATGGGGGTGTTTTGACCGCCGGAGTTTTCGTTGTGCTCCTTGAAGATCATGGTGCGCTGCGGCTGCTTTTCGCCCTTGAGCACGGCGGCAAAGGAGCTGCCGTCGAAGCCTCCGGGGGAGGCGATGCCGAGCATGTCGAGGATGGTGGGCAGGAGATCGACGGTGGAGATGAGGTGCTCATCATCGACGCCGCCGGGCTGGGTGACGCCGGGCCAGCGGATCATGAGCGGGGTGCGGGTGCTGTGGTGGTAGAGCTGGGTTTTGGCAAAGGGCAGCGGCATGCCGTGGTCTGAGAGAAAGATGATGATGGTGTTTTCATCCTCACCGGAGTCCTTGAGCGCGGCGAGGATGGCGCCCACGCCATCGTCCGCACGGCGCACGCTGGAGTAGTAGTGGGAGAGCTCCTTGCGCACGACGGGGTCGTCTGGCAGAAAGCCGGGGACGGGCACCTCCTCGGGAGTGAAGACTTTGGAGGGCACGTTTTTATCCGGAATGGTCTCACCCTTTTTGCCCTCGGCGTAAAAGGGCTTGTGGGGGTCGGCGATGTTGAGCAGGAGGCAGAAGGGTTTTCCGGCTTTCTTTGCAGCCTCGATGCCAGTGGTGGCCGCCTTGCCCCAGGAGGCGGCGTTTTTGGCGTCGTCGTGCTTTTCATCTCCTAGCACGAGATCCCACGGAAAGGGAGAGTAGGGGGTGGAGTGGCTGACTTTGTGACGGATGCCAGTGAAGTAACCGGCGTCCTTCATGAGGTCTCCGAGCACGGGGTAATTCTTGGACTCTTTGGTGATGGACTGGAAGCCTTCGATGCGGTTGTTGTGCGGATACTTGCCGGACCACATGACATTGCGCGAGGGCATGCAATTGCCGACGACGGTGTGGGCGTAGTTGAAGCGCAGGCTCTGAGCGGCGAGCCGGTCCATGTGGGGCGTGGTGTCCTTGAGCTTGCAGCCGTAAACGCCGACGGAGTCGCAGCTCATATCGTCGGTGGTGATGACGAGGAGATTGGGCTTTGCGACGAGGGCGGAGGGCAGCAGGGCGAAGGAGACAACGAAACAGAGCAGGGCGCGGAGCATGATGGCGCTGAGAACGTGGAGACGGCGGGGTGTTTTCAGCGATGTGGGGCGGGGCGGGCGGCGGTGAGGATGTGCCGGGCAGCTCGCATTGCAGGCAGGAGTACCTGCATCACTTGACCGGATCGTAGGTCCAGGTCCAGTCGCCCTTGTATTCGCGCTTGGAGAGCTTGGGGCTGGTTTTGGAATCGGGGGTGACTTTGCCGGAGTCGTCTTTGCCATCGAACGCGATGGACCACAGGGCGTAGCGGCCTGCGGGAGTGGTGCGGTAGCGGAGGGGCTGCGAGTCGCAGGGATCTGTGGGGATGGCGGGAAGGTAGTCCGGGGCCAGCTCTGCGAGCGCGGCGGGATAGCGGGCGTTTTTGACAAAGAAGCGCTCCAACGCGAGGGCGGTGAGCGCCTGCCTGCGGCGGGCGTCGATGAGCAGGGCATTGCAACTGACCTGGGTGACGGAGGGGAGGAGGAGCCTGGCCACGAGGTAGTCGGGATGGCGCAGCACATTGGAGCGCTGCTTCAGAGCTTCCATCATCTTTTCGCTGGCGGTGAGAGCGGCGTGCAGGCCGTCTTGTTTGAGGGGGAGAATGAGCTGCTGCATTTCCAGCTCGACGAGCACGCTTTTCCAGTGGTCGAAGAGGCCGCCGGGGACCAGGCGCAGGAGGGCACGGCTGGTGCTGCGCCCACTGGCGGAGAGGGCGCCTGAAAGCATCTCGTCCATGGCACGACGTCCGCTGGCGGTCTGCTGGAGGAGGTCGAGGGCATTGTAGCCTGCTGCCATCTCCCCGCGCATGGCCTGGAGCATGGCGCGGGTGGTCTGGTCTGGTGAGGAGAAGGCGGACTGCAAGCGCTGGAGATCCTCCGGGGTGAAGGAGCGGTCTTTCAGCCCCTGCCAGAGAGGCTCCAAGGCGAGAGTCTCCAACGAATGACCCACGAGGAAACTGATAAGCAGGGGCTCCTGCTCGCAGGCCTGAGCCATCAGGTGCACAGCCAGGATGCTGCGCGTGGCCTCGGCGCTGTCTCCGGCTGCAAGAGCGGCGCGGGCGCGAAGACCCAGCGCACGGCCCTGGCCCTGCACAGCCGTGTAGTGCGGCAGCGGCATGCTGAGCAGCAGCTCGGGCAGCGGACGCTCGTGCAGGCCGGGGGTGAACATGGCCAGGGGACGGGTGGGCACGGCATCGGAGATTTGTTTGAGCAGGGGGTGCCTGGCATCCAGCGCAGCGAGCACGTCGCGGGCCGTGGGCTCGGGGGTGGCGGGCAGGTCGAGGTATTTGGAGTCGCGTAGAAACTTGACCCAGTCACGGAAGTCGGTGGCCTGGCCAGATGCGACTCCCTGGGCGGCGGGGGCGGTGCCGGTCCATTTGAGCGCCTCAAGAGCTTTGCGCCTGGTGCCGGGCTCGCCTTTGGAGGCGTCTCCCTCCACGACGGCGGCGATGCCGCGCAGGGGCTCGATGGCGAGGAGGTTTTGCGCCTCCGGAGGCGTCTGCGGCAGCAGGGAGTGGAAGTCGAATGTTTCCCCCTCGTTCTCCACGAGGACGCGGGCGGCAGCCCAGCGGCGGGCTCCGCTCCAGTTTGTCCACACGTGGAGCAGCACCACGAGGGTTAGGAGAGAGATGAAGAGCCAGAGAAGGACGCGGGCGGTGCGTTTGGAAAAAAGGCGGCGGAGCATGGTATGAAGTGGTAGAAAGTGAAAGGGGTGTCAGTTGGCCGCGAGCAGGGCCTCGATCTCGGCGCTGTGCTGCTGCAACAGCCGGGCGGGCGGTGTGGTGGTCAGGGCGCTGGAGGACAGAGGCTGCGGCTCCGCCGGGGTGCCAAGGTAGAGGACGAGCGTGGCGGCCCAGGCGAGGCCCCAGCCAGCAAGCAGCCAGCGCGGGGTACGGGCGGGCTGAGACGGTACTGGGGCCAGAAAGGCAGCCTGCAGGATTTGCTGCCGCCATTCTGCCGGGAGGGGGCGACGCTGCAGAGCGCGCAGAGTGTTTTCAAAGGGATCGGGTTCCGGGTTCATGGCGGTGTCTCATGAGGGTTTGAGCTCGTCGTAGAGCGGGCGCAGCTGGGTGCGGAGTTTTTCCAAGGCGTAGCGGTAGCGGCTGGCGGCGGTGTTCAGCGGGATGCCCTGCACGTCTGCGATCTCTTCAAAGGTGAGTCCGTCCCAGAGCCGGAGCTGGGCCACGCTGCGCTGCTCAAGCGGGAGGGCAGCCAGGGCGCGCGTGAGCTGCCGTGCGAGCTCCGCTTGATCCGGATCTGCATGCGTGGCAAAGACCTCGACAGGAGCGGCCTCCTCCGCACGCCGCCGCACCTGATGGCGGCGGAGCCAGTCGATGGCGTGGTGGTGAGCCAGCCGCAGGAGCCAGGCGCGCATGCTGGCGATGCCCGGCGGGATCTGCTGCCGACCCAGCTTGAGAAAGAAGTCCTGCAGCAGGTCCCTGGCGTCCGCCTCAGTGCCTGTGAAACTGGCGAAGTAATGAAACAGCCCGGCCGCGTGGGCATCGTAGAGTTCGGGCAGTGTGGGTGCGACGGACATGCGCAGGGGAAGGAGGCAGTTTCAGCGACAAGGACGCAGGCGGGCGAGTTTTTTGTCTGCCCGAATTTCCACAATGGGCTTTCCTGCCGCCTGCGGCACAAAATTACCCTTGTAATCCCCGGCGGTGGCAGCATCCTCCCGCCCATCTTTTTTTTCACGCATGTCTCGTCCTCCTCCCAATCGCGGCCCCTCACGCCCAGGCAATTCCAGCGGCGGCCCCAACCGTGGTCCCGGCCCAAATCGTGGCCCAGGAGCCGGTCCTAACCGCGGTCCGGCAGCCGGCCCAAGCCGTGGTCCCGGCCAAGGCCCCAATCGTGGTGGCCCGCCGCGCCGCCCGAGTGGCCCCGGTCCCGCCGGAGGACAGCGCTTTTCCCCGCCGCCGCGTCCGCCGGAACCTGAGGAACCGGCCAAGCAGAAGGAAGAAGCCATCGAGCTGGAAGGCACCATCGCGGCCGTGCTCGCTGGAACGATGTTCCGCGTGAAGCTGCGCAACGGCCATGAAGTGCTGGCGCACATCTCCGGCAAGATGCGCAAGAAATTCATCCGTCTCGTGATCGGCGATGCGGTGAAGATCGAAATGTCTCCGTATGACATGGACAAGGCGCGCATCGTGTATCGCATCGGCTAAGCCCTCCCGCAGAGCCCGCGATCATCATGGCTGGAGACATTGTTTACTTTGACCTGGAAACCCGCCGCACCGCGAATGACGTGGGCGGCTGGGGGAACAAGCACATGATGGGCATCTCGGTGGCGTGCACCTTCAGCACGCGGCTGAACGAATACTCCATCTACACGCAGGACGAGGCGCCTGCGCTGATCCGCCAGCTGAAGGAGGCGGACCTGGTGGTGGGGTACAACCACATCGGCTTTGACTACGAGGTGCTGAAGGGGCATGACCTGCTCTTTGACCCTGCGGACCTGCCGCACAGCCTGGATCTGCTGATCGATCTGGAAAAGACGCTGGGCCACCGCATCAAGCTGGAGGCCGTGGCCTCGGCGACCATCGGCGCAGGCAAGACGGCCGACGGTCTGGATGCGCTGAAATGGTGGCAGCAGGGAGAGGTGGCCAAGATCGCCGAATACTGCTGCTATGACGTGAAGGTGACCATGTGTGTGCACCAGTACGGCGTGGAAAACGGCCACGTGAAATACCATGACCGCAACGGCCGCGAGCAGATCGCGAAGGTGAACTGGCCGCGGATATGAAACCGCTGATCCGCCTGCTGCTTCATGCCGGGTGGGCACCGCTGGCGGTGCTGGTGTTTCATCGCCTGATCCAACACACGCCATTCCGCGAGCCGCTGGATTTTGTGATGCATTACAGCGGCGGGCTGGCGATCACGTATTTTCTCTGGCATGCGCTGGATTTCTTTGGGCACTGGCTGGGGCAGCTGACGCTGTTTGCGCGCTATCTTTTCGCCTTTGCACTGGCGTGCACAGTGGGTGTGTTCTGGGAGTTTGGGGAGTTTGCCTCGGACATCTTCCTGCACACGCACATTCAATACAGCATCGGTGAGACGATGCGTGATCTCATCGCCGATGCGACGGGTGCCACGACGACGCTGATGCTCCTGCTGCTGGGGCGCTGGCTGCGCGGTGGGAAGTGAGGCTACTTCCGATACTCGCTGAAGCGGACTTTGAGGGAATCCTCAACCTGCTTGAGCTGCCATTTTTCCTTGGGGTCCACGACCGCGAGTGACATGCCTTTCTTTCCCGCGCGGGCAGTGCGGCCGCTGCGGTGGGTGTAGTACTCCATCTGCTCAGGGAGCTGATGGTGGATGACGAAGGAGAGGTCCGCCACATCAATGCCGCGCGCGGCGACGTCTGTGGCGATGACGAACTGTACGCGCTGCTTTTTGAAGGCACGCATGACTTTGTCCCGCTCCTTTTGCATGAGATCCCCCTGCAGAACACCGACGGGCAGCCCCAGAGCCACGAGCTCCTCGTGCAGCTCCCGTGCGCCGGCTTTGGTACGGCAGAAGATGATGCCGCGGCGGTCCTTCTGACGCTGGAGGAAGTCGGAGATGTAGGCGGTCTTTTTGTCGCGCGGACAGACGACAAAGCGGTGGTCGATGTCGGGATTGACCACATTGCTTTCATCGATCTGGATGCGGTGCGCGGTGGCGGACATGTAGCCTCGGATGAGCTCCTGGATGCCGCCGGGGAAGGTGGCGGAAAAAAGCCAGGTGCTGCGGCGCATGGCGGCGATCTTGAGGATCTCGGTGAGCTGCTTTTTGAAGCCCATGCTCAGCATCTCGTCCGCCTCGTCGAGCACGACGTAGCGCACAAACTCGAGTGTGAGGGCATCGCGCTCCAGGAGGTCGAGCAGACGGCCCGGGGTGGCGACGACGATGTGGGTGGGGCGCTGGAGGGCCTCGGCCTGGCGGTCGATTTTGTCGCCGCCGCTGACGACTTCGACGAAGATTTTCTGCGGGAAGTATTTGGTGAAGCGGAAGAGCTGCTTGCCGATCTGCTTGGCGAGCTCGCGAGTGGGCGCGAGCACGAGGGCCTGGATGTCGCGGTACTTCGGATTCACCTTGGTGAGCAGAGGCAGGCCGAAGGCGGCGGTCTTGCCGGTGCCGGTCTGCGCCTGCGCGATGAGATCGCCGCCATTTTCCATGAGGAAGGGGATGGCCTTCTGCTGCACCTCGGTGGGGGTGACGATGCCCAGCTCCTCCAGAGCACGAAGCATGTCCGTGGGGACTCCGAGGGCGGCAAAAGGATGGGGCGGCGTTTCTGACATCCCGTGCTGTCCATCACAATGAGGTGAATTGCCAGCGGAATGCTTGTCGGTGAGGATTCAATCTTTCCATGCTTCAAGTCATCGAGTATCACTGGTCTCAATGGCACTGCATGAACCGAACACGTCGCGCAAGCCGAGCCGCAACTGGCCTCTCTACTGCTGGGTTGTTGCCGTTTGTCTATGCTTTCCAGTCGTAGCAGTCGGCTGGGGCGTCGCAGTCGTAGAGGCAGTTTATGGCAACATGCAGCCAGTATTAATTGTGGCGGGCACTGCCGTGCTAAGTGTGGTAGCAGCACTCTTTGGAGGTACAACTCTTTGCATCCTGCTGAAGTCGTCCCGCAAGGTGGCTTGGAGACTTCTGGTCGTGCTGACGATCTTCGAGGTTGTCTCCATCCCGACATGCCGCCTGATCGTGAAACACGGACAAACTCAAAGAGAATCTCACGCTGCATGAAGACTCTGGCCGTCATGAAACATCTTACTTGGATCCTACTGCTCCTCAGCCATGCATCTTTGCCTGCGGCGGAGAAGCCGCTGGTGCTATGGCCGGGCGGAGCGCCTGGGGCTCTGGGCACGGCGGCCAAGGACATTCCGACGCTGACGCCGTATGTGCCTGCCAAGGCCAGCGGCGCGGCGATGCTGCTGATCCCGGGTGGCAGCTACTCGGGGATCTACGAGGGGCAGGCGGAGCCGTTTGCGCTATGGCTGAATGAGCAGGGCATCACGGCCTTTGTGCTGCGCTACCGGCTGGGCAGCGCGGGCTACCGCTACCCGGCGCAACTGCAGGATGCAGTGGAGGCCATGCGGCAGATCCGGGGTAATGCCGACAAGTGGAAGATCGATGCCAAGCGAATCGGCGTGATGGGATTCTCCGCTGGCGGGCATCTGACCTCCACGCTGATCAACCGGCCTGAGGACGGCGAGATCGAGGGACGCGAACAAACTGCGAGCGTGAGCGCGCGGCCTGATCTGGCGATCCTGTGCTATCCGGTGATCAGCATGATCACCAATCCGCATGCGACTTCGCGCAAAATGCTGATCGGCGAGAAACCCAGTGAAGAGCTGGTGCGCCTGACCTCCAGTGAGCTGCAGGTACGCCCGGGTCTGCCACCGTGCTTTCTCTGGCACACGGCTGAGGACAAGCTGGTGCCGGTGCAGCACGCACAGCTGTATGCCGCCGCGCTGCATCAAAATGGCGTGCCGCATGAGCTGCACCTGTACCAGCATGGCGACCATGGGACGGGGCTGATCGGCACGAATCATCCGTGGTTTGGCGATCTGATTTATTGGCTGAAGGCGCAGAAATGGATTCCCGAGCGGTGAGGCAAACTCGCTGACACAAACGGGTGGAGACTGCGTTCATGCCTGCGCATGAAGTTTGTCCTGACCAGTCTTTTCTATCTGACGCTCCACACTGCGGCTGTCGCTGCGGGGCCGAATTTTGTGTGGATCATCGCGGATGACATGTCGCCGGACACGGGGGCCTATGGGCTGAAGGACGTGAGCACGCCGCATCTGGACCGGCTGGCGGCGGAGGGGCGGCGCTATGCGCGGGCGTATTCGACAGCGCCGGTGTGCAGCGCCTCGCGCTCAGCTTTTATCCTGGGGTGCTATCAAACGACGACGGGGCTGCATCCGCATGACACGGAGAACCCACAGCCGCTGCCAGCGCCCTACCAGCACCTGCCGGGCATGCTGCGTGAGGCGGGCTGGTTTGTGACGAATGCGGCGGCGCCCGGCACGGTGCGCAACGGCCGCACGGTGACCAAGGCGAAGACGCACTACAATTTTGAGCACGATCCGGCCAAAATGTACGATGGCAGCGACTGGCGGAAGCGCGCGCCGGGACAGCCGTTTTTTGCGCAGTTTCAGATCACCGAGCCACACCGGCCATTTCCGATTCCTGAGCAGTATGATGAGGCAAAGCTGAAGGCCATCCAGATCCCGCCGAACTACCCTGAGCATCCGCTGGTGCGGCGGGACTGGTATGCCTACCAGCGCAGCGTGGAGATGGTGGACCAGCGTGTGGGATTGATCCTGGACCAGCTGCGCGCGGAGGGAGTGCTGGAGGACACCGTCGTCATGTTTTTCGCAGATCACGGACGGCCCATGCCCTGGGGCAAGCAGTGGCTGAATGCGGAAGGGCTGCAGGTGCCGCTGATCCTGCGCGGGCCGGGAGTGACTGCGGGTGCGGTGGAGGAGCGGCTGGTGAGCCTGATCGATCTCGCGCCCTCGATGCTCCGGCTGGCGGGGCTGCCGATCCCGCCATGGATGGAGGGGAAGGCGATTCTCGGAGGGGAGTTCCCGCAGCGCAGCATGCTCTTTGCCGCACGTGACCGCTGTGGCGATGCAATGGACCGCATCCGGGCGGTGATCGAGGCGGATGCGATCTTTGTGCGGAATTTCCACCCCGAGCTCCCGCACCTGAACTGGTCCGGCTACAAGGAGTACAGCTACCCGGGCATGCCGCTGCTGCGCGTGCTGAACCAGGAAGGGAAACTCAATGAGCTGCAGGCCGCATGGCTGACGCCACAACGCGAGGCGCTGGAGCTTTATGACCTCAAGACCGATCTGCACAACATGGCCAAAGAACCGCAGGCGGCTGCGAAAGTGAAGGAGCTGAACGCGGCCATGGATGCGTGGATTCAGAGCAGCCACGATCAGGGCGCGCAGGGCGATCCCCAAACTGAGCCGCCGCTGGACCAGATCCAGAAAGACAAGCGGCTGGAATACGAACGTGTGTGGAAGACACGGCTGAAAAAAGGCCAGCCCAGCGACGCCGAGCGCGTGGCCTGGTGGGAGAAGAGCTACGGGCTTTCTTCAGACCAACGCATTCCCTGATCTCAGGCGGAAGATTGGCGATGGTGGCAGCGTTCGCAGAGGTTCATGAAATTTGTCAGCACCCTGCTCTTTCTCGGTTTCGCAGCATCTTCGATGGCTGCTGACCAATCGCGCCCGAACATCCTCTTTCTCTTTGCCGATGATCAGCGATGGGACACGCAGAGCTGTGCGGGGCACCCCATTGTGCAGACGCCCACGGTGGATTCTCTGGCGGCACAGGGCGTGCGCTTTAGCAATGCGCATGTGACCACGGCGGTGTGCTGGGTAAGCCGTGCGGTGGTGCTGACGGGACAGTGGGCCCGCACCCATGCGCAGCGTGATGCCATCCCCACGGTGAAGCCGGAGGCGCTGGCCACGATGTACCCCGTGCTGCTGCGCAACGCAGGCTACCGCACCGGGCACTTTGGCAAGTGGCACATGATCTCCCCGCAGGGCTTCAAGCCTGAGGCGCAGTATGACGAATACGAGGCCGTGGGGCGGAATCCGTATATCAAGACGATGCCCGACGGCAGCAAGCGGCACGAGACGGACATCGTGTGCGACAAAGGGATCGAGTTCATCAAATCGCAGCCGAAGGACAAGCCCTTCGCGCTGAACCTGTGGTTCAATGCGGCGCATGCTGAAGATAATGACCACCGGCCCGGCATCGGCCTGTACCCATGGCCGCAGTCCACCGACGGCATGTATGAGGACCGCTCCATCCCACCTGCGCGCCTGGGAGATCCGGCCATCTACGAGGCGCATCCGCAGTTTCTCAAAGACTCGATCAACCGCGAGCGCTGGTATTGGGGCTACGACACGCCGGAGAAGTATGAGATCAACGTGCGCGCGTATTACCGCATGATCAGCGGCATCGACAAGGCGATCGCGCGTGTGCTTGCCGCACTGAAGGAGGCCGGGCTGGCAGAAAATACCATCATCGTTTATTCTGGAGACAACGGCTACTACCTGGGAGACCGTGGCTTTCAGGGCAAGTGGTCGCACTATGAGGAGTCCCTTCGCGTGCCGATGATCGTCTATGACCCGCGTGTGCCCAAAGAGAAGCGCGGCCGTGTGCTGGATGAGCTGGTGCTGAATGTGGACCTGCCCGCCACCTTTCTCGACTGGGCGGGTGTGAAACGGCCTGACGCGTATGAAGGCCGCAGCCTCTCCACGCTCATCGATGGCAAGGGGAGCGACAAGCCCTGGCGGGATCACTTCTTCTGCGAGCACCTGGACCTGGCGCCCACGCTGACGTGGGAGGGCATCCGTGGGCAGCGCTATGTGTATGCACGCTACTTTGACCAGCAGCCTGCCTATGAGTTTCTGCACGATCTGGAGTCTGACCGCGATCAGCTGAAAAATTTCGCGAACGATCCCGCGCATGCGGCGGCGCTGAAGGAGATGCGTGCGCTGTGCGACGCCGAGATGAACGCGCGCGGCGGCGCGCTGCTGCCGATGGACAAGCGTGGGGCGAAGAAGTTCACACCAGCCAAGAAAGGCGCTGGCAAAAAAGCCAAGGCGGCACCCGCCAACTGATCAACAACGCCATGAAGCTTCTGCCCCTCCTGCTGCTCTCGCTTTGCTTTTTGAGTTCTTCGTTCGCTGCTCCTGCAAAGCGGCCGAATTTTCTTTTCATCGTGGTGGATGACCAGTCGCCCTTTGACTTCAAGTTTTACAATCCGAAGTCGGTGCTGCAGAGTCCGAACATAGACAGACTGGCGGCGGAGGGCATGGTGTTTGATTCCGCGCGGCACATGGGCGCGTTTGTGGGGGCGGTGTGCACGCCCTCGCGGCACATGATCATGAGCGGGCGCACGGTGTGGCATCTGCCCATCGGCCCCCTGGCGAAGGAGCACTGCCCGCCGAACCTGGAGCTGAACACGCTGGCGGCTGTGTTCAATCGCGCCGGTTATGACACCATGCGCACCTGCAAGCAGGGCAACTCGTATGAAGGCGCCAACAAGCAATTCACCGTGCGGCATGATGCCACCAAGCGCGGCGGCACCGACGAAAGCGGCAGCACCTGGCATGGGGACCGAGTGATGGACTACCTGAACGAGCGCGAGGCGAAGAAGGACACGGACCCTTTCCTCATCAACTTCGGCTTCTCGCATCCGCATGACACGCGTGATGGACGGCCTGAGCTGCTGGCGAAGTATGGTGCGACGAATCACGAAGATCCGAATACGCTGCCTGCGCTGAATGCCAAGCAACCACCCCTGCCCGTGAATTACCTGAAAGCGCACCCGTTTAACAACGGCGATGCCAACGTGCGCGATGAAGTGGATGTCAGCGGCGTATGGCGCAATCGTGATGAAGCCACCATCCGAAATGAGATCGGCCGCGAGTTCGCGTGCAGCGAGAACATCGACATTCAGATCGGCCGCGTGCTGGAAAAGCTGAAGGCCATGGGCGAGCTGGACAACACGTATATCATTTACACGGCGGACCACGGCATCGCCATCGGGCGGCATGGACTGCAGGGAAAGCAGAACCTTTATGAGCATACGTGGCGCGTGCCCTTCATCGTCAAAGGTCCGGGCATCAAGCCCGGCAGCCGCGTGCCGGGAAACATTTATCTTTTGGACATTGTGGCGACGCTCTGCGATCTGGCCGGAATTCCTGCACCGGAGAGCAATGAGGGACTCAGCTTCAAGCCGGTGCTGGAAGGGAAGACGAGCTCCATGCGCGATGTGATGTATGGTGTGTACTGTGGCGGCACCAAGCCTGGCATGCGCTGCGTGAAGCAGGGAGACTGGAAGCTGATCAAATACGATGTCATGAACGGCGCGGTGCATGAGACACAGCTTTTTAATCTGGCCGCGAATCCGGATGAGCTGCTCAAGGAGCACGGGAACGCCGATCCTATGAAGACGAATCTGGCGGGAGATCCCAAGCATGCTGCCAAGCTGGCGGAGATGGAGGCACTGCTGCTGGCAGAGATGCGGCGGCTGAATGATCCGTACCGCTTTTGGAATCAGCCAGATGATGGGCTGCCACCGGTGCCTGAGCCTGCGCCGAAGGGTAAGAAGAAAAAAGGAAAACAGTGAGTCATGAACAAAGATTGGCCATTCACAGACGCGACCAACACGGCAGCTTTCGTCTCACGATATGTTTTGGAAGGCGAACCGATCTGTCGTGTGTATCACGATTGGGATGATGGCGCATGGCAGTTTCATCCAGATCGGGATCCTGAACAACCCGACATAAGGATTGTTTGCCTCGAACATGTGTATGAGCTCGATCCCAGCATCGGAGAACTGCACGATCTACCCTATGGCTGGAAAGCCGAGCGCTGCAATCCGCATGCTCCGTGGACAAGATCACGGCATCACCCCTATCCTGTGTTCGAAGAGAATGGCTTTTATTTGGATGACGCGACTGCGTATTCAAAGTTCTGCAATATTCCGGATGCTAAGGATCGTGAAAGTCTTCAAGCAGGACAATCAGTAAAATTAATATTCCGTTTCGCAGACGAATGGTCAGAACGTCGAGGCAACGACTCCGAAAACATGTGGGTGGAGTTAATTGAGGTTAATAATGACTATGGCGACTATCGCGGTCGCCTCCTAAACCAACCTCTCCTTCACAGCGCCATCAATAAAGGTGACGAACTTTGGTTTCATCCCACCCACGTGTTCGCCATAGCTGACTGATCCAACCGCAAGATTCTTTTGTGCAATCTCCTCCAACCCATGAAAATCCTCGCGCTCATCCTTTCATCGTTGCTCGTTTTCGCTTCAGCATTTGCGGCCGAAGCGAAGCCCAATTTCCTCATCATCTATGCTGATGATCTCGGCTACGGCGATGTGTCCACCTACCATGCCTCGGACTGCCATACGCCGAACATCGACAAGCTGGCGGCGGAGGGCATGCTGTTTCCGAACATGAGGGCGAACTGCACGGTGTGCTCGCCTTCACGGGCGGCGCTGCTCACGGGGCGGTATCCGGACCGCGTGGGTGTGCCGGGTGTGATCCGCACAAATCCGGAAGACTCGTGGGGCTACCTCGCGCCCGGCATTCCGACCATTGGCAATGAGCTGAAGAAGGCTGGCTACCACACGGCGGTGATCGGGAAATGGCATCTGGGGCTGGAGTCTCCGAACACGCCGAATGAGCGCGGCTTTGATCTCTTCCACGGCTTCCTCGGCGACATGATGGACAGCTACACCACGCATCTGCGCCAGGGGCACAACTACATGCGCCGGAATGCGGAGGAGATTGATCCGAAGGGCCATGCCACGGACATTTTCGCGGACTGGGCCAAAGATTACTTCCGCGAGCGTGCGAAGGAGAAGAAGCCCTTCTTTCTCTACCTGGCTTTCAATGCGCCACACTTCCCCATCGAGCCGCCGGAGGAATGGGTGGCGAAGGTGAAGGCGCGTGCGCCGCAGCTGGATGAGCATCGCGCACTCAATGTCGCGCTGGTGGAGCATCTGGACAACCGCGTCGGTCAGGTGCTGGCGGTGCTGAAAGAGCTGGGGCTGGAGCAAAACACTGTAGTGGCTTTCAGCTCTGACAACGGAGGATCACTGCCGCATTCGCAGAACAACGATCCCTGGCGCGATGGCAAGACGAGCCACTACGACGGCGGCCTGCGCGTGCCCTTCATCGTGCGCTGGCCAGGGCATATCAAGGCGGGATCACGCAGCGACTATACCGGCCTGAATTTTGATCTGTTCCCCACGTTCCTGGAACTCGCGGGCCTGAAGCCTTCGCCCAAGCTCGATGCGGTGAGCCTTGTGCCCATCCTCAATAGCGGCAAGCTCGACGCAGCGCAGCGTGATCTCTATTTCGTTCGCCGCGAGGGCGGCCCTGCCTATGGCGGCAGGAGCTATGAGGCGATCATTCGGGGAGAGTGGAAGCTGATGCAGAACACGCCGTACTCCCCGCTGGAGCTGTACAATCTGAAGAACGATCCGCAGGAGAAGACAAACCTGATGGGCAAGGCGCCGAAGGTTTTCAAGGAACTCTCCACCGCGCTGCGCATGCATGTGCAGATTGGGGGTGCGACGCCGTGGCAGAAGCCGGAGGCGGAGTAGTGTGTTGTGTGCGTTGCCCAATTGCACAGGCACTGGGCCGCTATACAGCACATTCGAAAACGGATTTCCGAAAAGAGAACGCGGAGACGTTCGGCGGAGGCTGGAGGACCAGCCTCCCTACCAGCGCTGGGCATGCGCGAGCCGTGTGCGGGCAGGGTTTGTTGTCCTTAGCAGGCCGCCATCGGAGCCCAGCGCTTTCTCACCATAGACGGCCCTCTCAACGAAAATGTGTTTTGTGATTTGCTGTAAACTCACACAGAAGATCACGCCGTCTCGCTTCGTTCCCGAGGCTCCATGAAGTTTTTTCTCGGTCTCCTGTCGTCGTTCGGTGTCTTGGTTTCGTCATTTTCGGCGCAGGTCAGGCCGAATTTGATTCTCATCATGGCGGATGATTTCGGCTACGAGTGCGTGACGGCCAATGGCGGGGAATCGTACCAGACGCCGAATCTGGACAAGCTGGCCGCGAGTGGTGTGCGCTTTGAAAACTGCCATGTGCAACCGCTGTGCACGCCCACGCGGGTGCAACTCATGACGGGGCGCTACAATGTGCGGAATTACATCAACTTCGGCACGCTGCTGCGGACGGAGACGACTTTTGGCAGCCTCATCAAAAGCGCAGGGTACGCCACCGGCATCTGCGGCAAGTGGCAGCTAGGGCATGAGGTGGACTCGCCGCAGCACTTTGGCTTTGAGGAGTCCTGCCTGTGGCAGCAGACGCGACGCCCGCCGCGCTATGCGAATCCGGGCCTCGAGTACAACGGCGTGGAGAAGGACTTCACCCACGGCGAGTACGGCCCCACGCTGGTGAACGACTTTGCGCTGAGCTTCATCGCCAAGAACAAGGAGAAGCCTTTCTTTCTCTATTACCCGATGATGCTGACGCACAGCCCCTATCAGCCGACGCCTGACAGCCCGGACTGGGACCCCACGATCAGCAGCGAGAACAAGCAGCAGGCTCCGAAGCACTTTGCCGACATGGTGGCGTACATGGACAAGATGGTGGGCCGCTTGGTGGCCAAGCTGGACGAACTCGGCATCCGCGAGAACACGCTGCTGATCTTTCTGGGAGACAACGGCACGGGTGCGGGCACTCCGAGCCGCTTCAAGGGCACGGACTACAAAGGCGGCAAGGGCAGCACCACCGAAAATGGGACGCATGTGCCGCTGATTGTCAGCTGGCCTGCGGTGATGAAGCAAGGGCGTGTGAGCGCGGATCTCATCAGCAGCACGGATTTCCTGCCGACGATCTGCGCCGCCGCTGGTGCCCAAGTGCCCGAGAATGTGGATGGCGTGAGCTTCCTGCCGCAGCTGAAAGGTGAAGCAGGCGCGCCGCGCGAGTGGCTGTACTCCTGGTATTCCCCGCGACAGAGCCAGGACATGACGGTGAAGGAGTATGCCTTTGATCAGCGCTACAAGCTCTACCGCAGCGGGAAGTTTTATGATCTGAGCGCCGATGCCGCGGAAAAGCAGGATCTCTCCACCACGACGCTCAGCGGAGAAGCTGCAGCAGCGAAAGCGAAGCTGCAGGCGGCTCTGGAACGCTATACTGACGCGCGGCCGGCAAAGCTCGATGAAGAGTTCATGGCTTCCGGCAAAGGGAAGGAAAAGGCAGCGAAGAAGGGGAAGAAGAAAAAGAAGGAAGAGTGACTGAATCAGGCCGCGTCGTCAGGTCGTCGAAGTTCAAATCTTAGTTACCTTCAGACTTCTTCTCGGGACGAGTGGCGGGTTGTCTGGAGCCGACTTGTTCAGCTTCTTTTTTTGATGCCCTGAGGATATCCTCCAGTTCCTCCCTTCGCGACTTGTCCTTGATGGGGAAATGATCCCCATTCCAGGTCCAGGTGCTAATCTCCTTCATGGTATTTTCACCCGAATAATCTCCGACGCGGTCACCTTTCTGAATGCGTCCGCGCTTCAATTCCCTATACTCTGCTGAAACCGGAACCCCATCGGCATAATGAATCGACCACTCGGCGATCACCGCTGAGTGAAAGGCGCTCGCATGAATGCCCAAAATCTTGCCGCGATCCGAGATTACTTCAATGATTGCGCCATCACATGCAGGACGCCATTCGAGATTCGAAATAACGGGCTCTGCCTGAGCGATCGAAATGGCAGCAGCGACGATTACTAATGAGTGTTTCATTGGGATCAGTTCTTTACCGAACATCTAATTTATCGACAGAAACATTGTTTGATGAACTTCTTTGTCGCCGAAAGACTGGCTGTGCTACGACGGACTTTGGAGTTCATGCAGTCAATTTAGCCGCCCCTTTGTTTGCAATGCAATATTCTTGTTGGCTCACGCGCCCATGGGAAGAGCATTGGGAAAAACTCCTGCGCCATCCGAACCGGCTCGATGGACAGATGCATGTCTGCCTCCACTCTCGATGATATGAGACACTTTTGGCAGATTTTTCTTCCGACTCCCTGCGTTTTTGAATCCACGCTCAAACGCCATGTTTCGATTCTCCGCCATCATCTTCCTTCTCTGTTCCACCCTTCACGGCGCAGAGACGCGCCCGAACATCCTCTTTCTCTTTGCCGACGATTTTACTTACGAGGCCGTGCGGGCTTTTGGGCATACGGACATCGACACGCCGAATCTGGACCGGCTCACCGCACGCGGCACCACTTTCACGCGGGCGTACAACATGGGATCGTGGAGCGGTGCGGTTTGTGTGGCGAGCCGCACGATGCTGAACACCGGGCGCAGTGTGTGGAGCGCGGATGCGGTGTACAACACCACGGACAAGGAGCGCCAGAGCGGTGTGCTGTGGCCGCAGCTGATGAGCAAGGCGGGCTACAAGACCTACATCACGGGCAAGTGGCACCTGAAGACCAACGCGGCCAAGTGCTTTGACGTGGCCGCCGATGTGCGCGAGGGCATGCCCAAGACGGTGCCCACGTCGTACAACCGTCCCATCGAAAACCAGACTGATGCCTGGAGCCCGTATGACAAAGCCCTCGGCGGCTACTGGGAGGGTGGGAAGCACTGGAGCGAGGTGGTGCGGGACCATACGGCAGAGTTTCTTGCGGATGCGAAGCAGCAGCAGAAGCCTTTCTTTATCTACGCCGCCTTCAATGCGCCGCATGATCCGCGGCAGGCCCCGAAGGAATATCAGGACATGTATCCGCTGAGCCGCATGCAGATGCCGCAGAATTTCATTCCCGAGTACCCCTACAAGGATGCGATGGGATGCCCGCATAGTTTGCGCGATGAAAACCTGGCGCCGATGCCACGAACGGAGCTGGCCGTGAAGACGCACCGCAGCGAGTACTATGCGCTGATCACGCACCTCGATTTGCAGATCGGGAAGATTCTGGATGCGCTGGAGCAAAGCGGGCTGGCGGAGAACACGTGGATCTTTTTCACCGCTGATCACGGGCTGGCCGTGGGGCACCATGGGCTGATCGGCAAACAGAACATGTATGACCACAGCGTGCGCGTGCCCTTCATCGTGGCCGGGCCCGGTGTGGACAAGGGTGCAAAGAATGACAACGCCATCTACCTGCAGGACGTGATGGCCACCGCGCTGGATCTGGCCGGTGCCGAGAGGCCGCAGCATGTCTTTTTCAACAGCCTGCTGCCGCTGCTGAAGGGCACGCAGAAGCAGTCCAGCTACGAGTCGGTGTATGGTGCGTATCTGGATCTGCAACGCGCCGTCACCCACGACGGGTGGAAGCTGATCGCGTATCCGAAGGCCAAGGTGCTGCGTCTTTACCATCTCGCTGAAGACCCGCTGGAGATGAACGACCTGGCAGGCAAGCCCGAGCATGCGGCGAAGAAAAAGGAGATGTATGAGCGGGTGGTGAAGCTCTCCGACGAGCTGGGAGACAAGGTGGATCTGCGGAAAGAATTTGGAGAGTAAACAAGAGCCTTTGTGATGTGCTGAAGCGACATTTTCCCTCCTGACTGCGTTTATCCTTTCCCATCTACCTCATGCATTCTCTCCGCTCCCTGCCGCTGTCCTTGTTTCTCCTGATAAGTCTGAGCGCTGCCGCATATGCGCAGCAGCAGCCTGCGCCAGAGAAGGAGGCTGGAAAGGCGGCGGCTTCTCCGAATGAGCTCTTCCGCCAGGGGGTGGATCTCTTCTTTGCGGCGAAGCCGAAGGAATCTGTGGCGGCGTTTGACCAACTGATCGCGCTGGTGCCGGAGGCCAAGCCGCAGCTCTGGCAGCGTGGTCTGGCGCAGTATTATGCGGGGGATTTCAAAGGCGGGCGCGAGCAGTTTGAGGTGCACCAGACGGTGAACGGGAACGATGTGGAAAATGCGGCGTGGCATTTCCTGTGCATCGCCCGCAGTGAAGGCGTGGAGGCTGCGAGAAAGGTCTTCATCCCCATCGAGGGAGACAGCCGCATCCCCATGAAGGAGGTGCACGAGCTCTTTGCGGGCAAGGGCAGCGAGGAGGCGGTGCTGAAGGCCGCCGAGGCTGGCGAAGGCGAAAACCTGCGCAACCACCGCTGCTACGCCCATCTGTATCTCGGCCTCTACTACGAGGCCATCGGCGAAAACGACAAGGCGAAGGAGCACATGCTCAAGGCCGCGAAGGATTATGCCATGGACCACTACATGGGCCGCGTGGCGCAGGTGCATGTGAAGATCCGTGGGTGGGAGTGAGGGCGCGGGAATAGAATAATACACATACGATTGTGTGCCCGGGGCGCTCTGCGGCCCGCTGGGACTTGCGCGGGGGCCGAACACCGCCTAGCTCAAGGCACCCCGCAACGCGCCATGGCCAACCTCGACTACCTCAGCATCCTCTCTGTGGCCGTGCCCGTCTATTTGACGATGGGCGCCGGGGCGCTGGCGCGGCGCACGGGACTGCTAAAGCCAGAGGCGGATGTGAGCCTGATGAAGCTCTCGGTGATGATGCTGACGCCGGCGCTCATCATCGAGCGCGTGGTGGGAAATCCCGCCGTGATGCGCCTGACGCCGGTGCTGCTGGCCGCCGGGCTGGGCTATGCGCTGGTGGCGCTGGGCATTGCTTTCACCTACCTCGTGGCACCGCTGATCGGGCTGAAGAAGGGAGAGGGCCGCCGTACCTTTAGCGTGGCCTGCGGGCTGCAGAATTACGGCTTTGTGGCCATCCCCATCGTCAAGGCGCTGTTTCCGGACCAAGGCACGATCGGCGTACTTTTCACCTTCACGCTCGGTGTGGAACTGGCCTGCTGGACGGTCGGTGTCGGGCTCCTTACTGGCCTGGGCAAGGCGCCGTGGCGGTTGGCGCTGAACGCGCCGGTGATCACCATCCTGACCTCGCTGATGCTGAACTTCACGGGGCTGCATGCGCATGTGCCACTGGTGGCACATAACACCTTCGAGATGCTGGGCGCCTGCGCGGTGCCGCTGGCCGTGCTGCTCATCGGCGCGTCCATCGCGGACCTGTGGGGCCAGGGAGCCATGCAGTGGAAGGTGGCTATCGTGAGCCCTATCCTGCGCCTGGGCGTCATCCCCATCGCCTTTCTGCTGGCGGCACGGTACATGCCGGTGAGCGTGGAGCTAAAGCGTGTGATTGTCGTGCAGGGGGCCATGCCCTCGGCGGTGTTTAACATCATGATCGCGCGTCTTTACGGAGGTCATGCGCCTACCGCCGTGCAGGTCGTGATGGCCACCACCATCGTCAGCTGTGTCACCACACCGCTCGTGATCGCGTGGGGGCTGCGGTTTGTCGGAGCGTGAATCATTCCATGACTCTCCCCTGGTATCTTCTCTTTCCTCTCGTGGCGGCCATCGGCTACGCCATCGCCTCTCTGCTGCTGAAAAAAGCGCTGGTGGAGGGCGCGCACCCGATGGCGTGCTTTCACATCAACAACTGGACGAGCACGCTGGCGTTTTGCCCGCTCGTCTTCCTGGAGACGCAGCCTGTCACCTGGAATTTGTGGTATGTGCCCGTCGTCCTGGGGGCGCTGTTTTTCATCGGCGGATGGTTCACCTTCATCGCCATGCAGCGCGGGGATGTCTCACTGGTGACTCCAGTGCTGGGGTCCAAGGTGGTGTTCGTCGCGCTCGGGGCCAGCCTCTTCATCGCGGGCAGCATGAAGCCGCTGATGTGGGTGGCCGCCATCATCACCACGGGGGGCATCTTCCTCATGAGCGCCACCGATTTCAAAACCCCGAAGGGCGCGCGACTCGCGGGGCCGGTGGTGATGGCGCTGATCAGCGCGGCGCTCTTTGCCTTTGCCGATGTGTTTCTGCAAAAATGGGCGCCCGCCTTTGGCCCGAAAACCTTTCTGGCAATCCTCTCCGCCACGACCGGCGTGCTCTCGCTGCTGTCCATGACACTGCTGCCCAAACGCCCGCCGATTCCCTGGAACCGCGCCACGCAGTGGTCGCTCGGCGGCAGCACGCTCATCGCCGCGCAGTCGATGACCCTGGGTCTCTCGCTGGCGTATTTCAATGACGCCGTGGGTGTGAACGTGGTGTATGCCACGCGCGGCATGTGGAGCCTGGCGGTGGTGGCAGTGCTGGGGCCTCTGCTGGGAAATCGCGAACGGCATGAGTCTGGCAAAGCCTACGGCATCCGTGTCGTGGCAGCACTTCTGATGATGACCGGGGTGATCTGTGCGGTGATCTCGCGGATGCACAAGTAGCCATGCTGCTGCGCCACTGGTGAGGGCTTGCCAAACAGCAACGCTTTGAAAATCCGTGTGATGTGAATGCTGCGGAGCGCATACCAGTTCCACAGGAACTGGGCTACTTTTATCCCGTGCCAGGCGTAGTCTCGGGAAATGATTTGATCACTTTCGCCGCCTGAGGCGTCTAACCTGCCGTCGTTCACCCTCAAATCCCCGAATCTCATGCAAACGTCACTGCGCCTCCTGCTGGTCGTGTGGCTGGCAGTCTGGACGGGTGCTCCGCTGCTCGCGGCCACCACGTCCACCACCAAGAAAAAACAAAGCGCCGCCGGGCACAGCACCGCCGCGAAGAAGTCTGACACGGACAGCGATTCTGCTCCCGCGAAGTCCACAGCGGCGAAAACCGACGCCAAGGACAAAGATGCCACCAAAGCCCAGGCGGATGATGATGAAGCCGCCGCCACGCCGACGCATGCGCTGGTCTCCACGCTCAGCATCGAAGACATCCGCGGCTTTGAGCATTACCCCAAGCAGATCCAGAGCCTGGTGCAAAGCTGCCTCGCTCTCACGCATCTGGAGCTGGGCTATCTCTATGGCTCGCATGAACCGAGCAAGGGCGGCATGGACTGCTCCGGCACCATCTACCACGTGCTGCATTTCCAAGGCCTGAAGGATGTGCCGCGCCAATCTGATGAGATGTGCAACTGGGTGGACAAAAAATCCCAGCTCCACCTCACGCCCACGGCCACCAGCTTTGACAGCGAGGAGTTCGCCGCGCTCAAGCCTGGCGACCTGCTCTTCTGGACCAGCCCCACCGAGACCACGCGCAAGCTGCCCGTGACGCACGTGATGGTGTATCTGGGCAAGCTCAAGAAGACCGGCAAGCGCATCGTCTTCGGCTCCAGTGACGGCCGCAGCTACATGGGCGAGCGCCGCAGCGGCGTGAGCGTCTTTGACTTCAGCCTGCCCCAGCCCGGCAGCACCAAGCACTTCTACGCCTACGGCCCGTCTCCGGGACTGCTGCCGCCTGAGCCGAAGCCCGCCGAGCCTGAGCGGCCGGTGATCGCGGCGGTGACACAGCCACCAGCGCCTGCGCCTTTGGCCAAGCAGACACCGGTGGTGAAAGAGACTGCCGTGGCCAAAGAAACACCGTCGCCCAAAGCGGTTTCATCTGTGACTCCGAAAACGTCTGCATCGAAAGACTCGCAGGTCGCTGTGGCGAAAGAACCGGCTGAGCCCAAGGAAGAAGTCCGCAAGGCTGTGGCCGTCACCACCGACACACCAACGGAATCTGCGACCAAGAAGGCCACCGTCGTTGAGACCAAGGCCGATGCCCCTCCCAAGACCTCCACCACCTCCAAGCCCAAAGCTGCGACAACCAAGAAACGCAGCACCACGGTGGCGTCCTCAAGCACCCGCCGTCGCACACCTGCGGCTCCGCCGAAGAGTGCTTTTGAGCAGAGAGTGGACCGCGCGGTGAGTTCGGTGAGAAGGTTTTTTCAGCAGTGAGAGTTACGAATAACCTGGATGCCATAAAAGTCCGAGTTAGAGCCGTCAGCAAACCAGCCAATAGGCTGCCGAGCGGAAACATCTGGACCAACCCATGAGGAATCATGACGAACTTCGTCCCTGCCAAGCCAGCGCTGCGTCGCGGCGTCGTACGTGCCCCGAGTCGCGTACCACAACTCCGCTTCAGCAGCCTGTGCATCAGTGAGGAGGTAAAGCCGATAATAGTAGTGACGACCAAGCTCATCCATGTCGTGGAATACGAACCATGCCTTTTGGCCATCATACTCTGCCAACCCATGCAATGGACCATCCCACCAGTCGAAATGCCAGAGGAAGTGCACCCGCGTCTCGTCTAATCGAGAGAGCATATCGAGTCCGTGCGGAATAGGTTGTTGGTTTTCGTTCACGAGATGGATGGTGATGCCTAAGCTTCAAACAGTGCTAAAGTCTGAGTCAGGGGAGACAGAAGCATCATGCACCACGCTGACCACACGGCCGCGAACAGCTTGTGCTTTGACCCAGCCGTTGATCTTTCCCAGGTTATTGCCGATCAGAAACTCGTCGCCGCGAATCTCCCGCACCAGATGCAGCAGGTAGCTGCGCTGCCACTGCACGAGCACCACGTCATCGACCTTCACCTCACGCGCATCCACCGGAGACAGCGTGACCAGATCTCCGCTCTCAATCCGGCCCCGCATGGAGCCGCCTTGAGGGCGAATGTGCGCGTCCTGTCCGGCGGACAGTTGTTCGAGTGCTTCATTGACCCAGCCCATAGGTGCTTTGATGTATGAGAGAGATGGTTATGGCACCTTATGAACTTTCACATGTTCAAATTCAGCCAATCGTCCGCCAGAGCATGAGACAGGTGGCCACAGAAGCCACAACAACGGCTTCGTTTACGATCACGTACCCAGCGGCGGGCTGTTTGAAAGCCGGGTAGTCGATGAAAGCCCGCGTGAGAATTAGCCCCTGCGGAATAATGACCAGAATGAGCAAGGCCCATGTCCGATGCGGGAGAACAGCCACCCCAAGCAAAAGGAAGCATTGGATGTAAAGGATATGAATATCGATTTCTTGGAAAATGCGCTTCATGCCAAAGATCGTTTGCTGCCGTCAACAAATCCAGAACCCACCGATGACAAACCAACCGGCGATTGCGGGTATATCGAGCACAAAGGACCAGATCATCCAGGTGATGCTCACGGCCAAAGCACGCCGTCTGTTGTTCAATCGCCGGTCGTAGAAAAGCATGATGAGCAAGAGCCATTCGATCATGCGCAGCGGTATCAGTCCAAGCAGGAAAAGAGGACTACCCAGTGCAGGTGTGATCATGTGCACGTACGGATAGCCAAAGGCGATTCCAATAATCGTCCGAGTCATCCCAATCACGAACCACTGGGATGGATTCTTCTTGTAACACTTTGAGATCAGGTGGGCGGCAACGCAGTATCCCACCAGCTTGGTGACGCCGAAGGCTATTGCCCCGAGTTCTGGATGGTCCATTCCGGCTGGCATAATAGTGTAGTTGAACGGGTTTCGGTTAGACGGTGTGCCGCATTGTTCACCGACAGCTTCATGGAGAGAGGCACTTTCGTCCTGGGCTACTTACTGATCGGCTTCTCATATGGGCCAAAAGGATTTGAACTTTCGCTGTCTTTGATGCGCTTCAAGAGAGCTGCGTCCGGTTCATAAACACCTTTGTCGTGCTCGTAGGCCAGCCAACGTCCGGTCTTCTTGCTTTTGCCGACATGGATCTGTCGAGGGCTTTTGTCATCACCGGCTCCAAATGACATGTTCCATTCCACTTTCGAACCGTCTTTAGGATCTTTGGCTGTTGCAGGAGGGTTTGCTGCAGCCTTCCAGTAGGCCTCATTATAAGCAGCCCGCTCTTTCAGGCGGAAATCCTTGTTGTGCCGCTGGCACCAAAAGGTCTCCAAAATGACGCCGGACATGTCATCGGGATGAAGAAATCCGAGCTTGTTCATGTACTGCGCCAACGGCCCACCTCCCCAAAGACCCCACTCGTTCCGCATCCACATGCCAAGTCCGAAATGGTACTCGATCATTTCATCTTCAGCCTTCATGGCGTCAATCTTCGCCAGCTCATCCTTTGGAAGCAATTTTTCCAACTGCTGATGCGCTTCTACCAGAGTCTTTGGAGGTGGCATCTCCGCCTTCTTTGCCTGCACTTGAGCAGGCTGCTTTTCTGGTGCTGCCTTCTTCTCATCGGCAAACAACTGGCTGCCGGCAACCAGTAGAAAAATGAGAGTGGTGATGCGCTTCATAAGCTAAGTCGCCTTTGCATTGTGCTCCACTAACCAAGCGTGACATCTTTCAAGAATGATCTGGTGGATATTGGATCGATCAGCACCATTCCAATACCACTGAACAGGCTCCTGCTGCAAGTCATCGTAGGCCCAGCGGAGGAGATAGAAGTCGTAAAGGTCTTGCTGATAATCTTCAGCTATGCACAAATCACATAACAGTCGAAGAGGTTCCTGCATCAATGATGGTTGAACCACAATCTCTAAGACAAGGTCTTTGGCATAGGCGGAAATGGCAGCAGCCCCGACTGGAATGGATATATCCAACTCTCGTAGAGCCTTCATGGCATAATCACGAACCTCAAAGGTAGTGAACGGTGGGATAAGACCCGCGAGAATCCGCAGTGACGGCGAATCGTAGCCCTGGCACAGAGCCTCCAACGCCCACTCGACGCAATCTGACGCTTCACCTCGATGGGTTCCGCAGAACATGATGACCCTGCCGGGCAAAGAGTGCATGAACGATATTGAACTGGACTGTGCGAAAAAGTTTACAGAACGCGTGATTTGAATGCCCGTATATATCACGTTCTCACCTCAGCCACTCATCCCGATGCTCAGCCACGAAAGCATCGTCGTTCAGATGTGGGTAGGCGGCATAGACGCGGTCGATCTCTTCCATCTGGCCGGGGCTGAGGGATTCGTGTTCGTCGAGGCACCAGAGGCCTTCGAGGAGGCCCTGGCGGCGGAGGACTTCGTGGAGGCCGGCGATGCAGCCGTGGAAGGCGTTGGCAGAGTCGAAGAAGGCGGCGTTGGAGTCGGTGACTTCGATGCCGAGGCGGAGGAGGGCGGAGGTGGCTTCGGCGTTGCGGCACTGTTCCAAAAGCTGCACGGCGCGGTGGGTCCAGACGGACCAGTGGCCAAGCAGACCGCCGACGATGCGGCGCTCTTTGCTGCCCACACGATAGGGCGTGAGGAAGTCGGCGACGATGTTGTCGTCGTTGCCGGTGTAGAGGGCGATGTCATCGCGTCCGGACTCGATGACGGCGCGAACGACATCGAGGGTCTGGTAGCGATTGAAGGGGGCCATCTTGATGGCGACGATGTTTTCGATCTCGGCGAAGCGTCGCCAGAAAGAGTAGGGCAGCACACGACCGCCGACACTGGGCTGGAGGTAGAAGCCGACGACGGGCAGCACCTGCGCGACGGCGCGGCAGTGGGCGATCATTTCATCTTCCGTGGCGGTGCGCAGCGCGCCGAGGCTGAGGAGTCCGGCGTGGTAGCCGAGACCGCGCAGCAGCTCGGCCTCCGCCACGGCCTGCGGTGTGGCACCGCAGATGCCGCCGATGCGCACGAGGGGGCCGGGAGCGCGGTCCATCTCTTCCTTGGCGAGTTCGAGCACGGGTTTGAAGAGGCCGAACTTGGGATCGCGGATGGCGAACTGGGTGGTGTGCACGCCGACGGCGAGGCCGCCGACTCCGGCGGCGATATAGTAGCGGGCCAAGGCGCGCTGACGGCGCTCGTCGAGCTTTCTCCGCGTGGTGAGCGCGAGCGGATGGGCGGGGATGGCGATGCCGTGCTGGAGCGTGTGGCGAAAGTCGAAGTTGTTCATGCTGTTTTGCTTCGCATGCTGACGGCTCAACCTTTCATCTCTCCTCATGCTGCGCCATCTTCTGTTTTCGCTTTTTGCCGTCGCCACTGCTCTTCATGCTGCGGATGAGTTTCCGCTGGTGCCTGCGCAGGAGTGCCACCCGCGTGCAGGGCTGCCGAACTTCTTTGCGAAGGCGAACAAGGCGGGTGCAGAGGTGAAGATCGGCTACCTCGGCGGCTCGATCACCGCGCAGAACGGGTGGCGGCCGAAGACGCTGGCGTATTTCCAGAAGACATATCCGCAGGCGAAGTTCAGCGAGATCAATGCGGCGATCGGTGGCACGGGGTCAGACCTGGGGGTGTTCCGACTGAAGCAGGATGTGCTGGATCAGAAGCCGGACCTTCTGTTTGTGGAGTTTGCCGTAAATGACGGCGGGGCCGCGCCGGAACAGATCTTCCGCTGCATGGAAGGCATCGTGCGCCAGACGTGGAAGGCGCTGCCAGACTGCGACATCTGCTTTGTCTATACGATCACCGAGGCGCTGGTGCCTGCGATGCTGGAGGGCAAGTTCCAGCGCTCCGCGAGTGCGATGGAGAAGATCGCGGATCACTACGGCATCCCGACCATCCACATGGGCATGGAGGTGGCCAAGCTAGCCAAGGAAGGCAAGCTGGTGTGGAAGGCCAAGCTGCCGAAGACGGACGAGGAGAAGAAGGCGCTGGAAGGGAAATTTGTTTTCGCCCCGGACAGTGTGCACCCGCATGTGGAGACGGGGCATGAGCTTTATCTGGAGGCCATCGTGCGTTCCCAGCAGTCCATCATTGCGGCGTCGAAGAAGACCGGCCCGCATGCGCTTGGTGCGCCCTTCATCGCCACGAACTACGAGCAGGCCAAGCTGCTGCCGATCACCGCAGCTACGCTGTCTCCTGGCTTCAAGCTGCTGGATTCCAAGACGGATGACTTTGGCAAGCGCTGGGCCAACCGCATGACGGCGCTGCACAAAGGCAGCCAGCCCGGAGACACGATCACCTTCCAGTTTAAGGGCACCCGCTGCGCCATCTATGACATCGTAGGCCCGGACTGCGGTCAGGTGAGCGTGACGCTGGATGACAAGCCGGCGAGCTTTATGCCGCGCATCGATGCCTACTGCACCTATCACCGGCTGGCCACGCTGGTGGTGGGCACGGATCTGGAAGACAAGGTGCACACGGTGAAGATCGTGATCGACGCCAAGGAGCTGGACAAGGCTGCCATCCTGGCGAAGAACGGCAACAAGATCGACAAGCCAGAGCGGTTTGCAGGCACCTGCTTCTACCCCGGGGCAATCCTGCTGGTGGGCGAAATGCTGAAATAGCGGTGAAGCAGGGTTAAGAGGCGTTTAAAGCCTCATTCAATACCCCATAGGGAGGGCAGCGCGCAGATTATGAAAATCATAATATGCCCGGCTTCCTATGAACTCAGACCCTGCACGCGTCGAGCAGCTTCTTAATGAGGCTCTCCAGCGTGCCAACCACATCGAACGCCATATCTTCCTCACAGGAGCCTGTGGGAATGACACGGCTTTGTGGAATGAGGTCTGGGACCGGCTGCGCAATCATACGAGCTCCCTGCCGGGACGGCAGCGCCGGACACGGGGCATCCGCATATCCAAGGCTCCCAGCCCAGGCATGGTCGAGGAAAAGCCTGGCGACATGATCGGACCCTACCGGCTGCTGCAGATCATCGACGAGGATGTGTGCAGCACCCTCTGGATGGCGGAGCGGAACCAGCGGGTGGCGGAGTTTGTGGCCATCAAGATCGTCGCCGCCGCCGCGAATGACTTCCTGATCCGCTACGAGGCGCAGAAGCACTCGCTGGCGCTGCTGGACCATCCCGCAATCGCGCGCCCGCATGCCTGCGGCATGACGCCGGGGGGCAGGCCCTACCTGGTGACGGAGCTGCTGCATGGGTCGCCGATCACCCACTTTTGCGATGACCAGAAGCTCTCCCTGCTGGCGCGTGTACGCCTTTTCATCCAGGTATGCGACGCGGTGCACAATGCCCACCAGAGAGGCGTGGTACATGGCGACCTAAAGCCGTCCAATCTGCTGGTGAAGTGGGGGGACCAAGGCGAGCCAATGGTCAAGGTCGCGGATTTTGGGATCGCCAAGGCGATGGATTACTCCCTGCTTTGTCCCAACGGGCAGCTGCGCACAGCCGCCGCGTACCTCAGCCCTGAACATGTCACAAAGCACAACCTGGATGCACGGAGCGACATCTACGCCCTGGGCATGCTGCTTTACGAGCTGATCACTGGGCGCCTGCCCATTCCCACGCCAAAAGATGCCGCCGAGCATGTGGATGAGGTGAAGCGCCTGGTCTGCGAGACCCCACCCCTCAAGCCCTCGGAATGCCTGCGCGCGCTGCCCAGGGCGCAGATCGCGGGCGTGGCGCTGGGCCGGAAGGCAGACCCGGCCACTTATCCCGACCTGCTTGCGGAGCACTTTGACTGGATCGTGATGCGCACGCTGGAGAAGCGGCCTGAGAACCGCTACTCCTCACTGGAGGTGCTGGAGAATGACTTCATGGCCTATCTGAAAGACGCTGCGGCCAAGGAAGAGCAGCAGCCAACCGTCCAAGGCACGGCTTTTGGCAGCTTCATCAGCGAGCACCGCGGCCTCTTTGCCCTGGCGGCTGTTCTGGTGCTGCTGCTGACAGCCGGCACGCTGCTGGCAGGGTGGCTGCTGCTCGAGCAAAAAAAGGAAAAGGTGGCGGTGGCGACCCGGCAGCGAGGTGAATCCCACTCCATGACCTCCCGCTTTCTGCAGGAGATGTTTGGCTCTTTGACCCAGGAAAACGTGAAGGGCAAAGATACCACACTGGTGAAGCAGATGCTGGACAGTGCCGTGGATCGTCTGGACACGCTGGCGGACAATCCCGAGGCGGGGGCGAAAGTGCAGGAAACCCTCGGCCTGACCTATCTGGCGCTCTCCCAGCCGCTGGATGCCCAGAAGCAGCTGGAGGGAGCGCTGGAGAAGCGCCTGCTGGCGCTCGGCGGCAGTAACCGCGAGACCCTGCGCACCATGCGCGAGCTGGCGGAGGCCATGCAGGCAGAGGGCCGCTATGCAGATGCAGAGACACTGCTGCGCAGGACGCTGACAGCCCAGCAAAAAGCCCTGGGCCCTGATCATCCAGACACGTTTGTGACCATCACCATTCTCGCGGCCGTGTGCGATGCCCAGGACAAGCATGCGGATTCTGAAACACTGCTGCTGGGCCTGTATCAAGTGCAGAAGCGTGTGCTTGGGCCGGATCACCTGGACACCTTTGCCACGCTGGGCCAGCTGGCGCAGTCCTACACATTGCAGGGCCGCCATGCCGAGGCCCTGAAGAAGCGTGAGGAGCAGCTGGAGGGGACCCGTCGCGTCCTGGGCCCAACGGATCCTCGCACGCTGGTGACGATGAACATCACCGCACAGGCCAGCGAGAAAGGGGGCATGCCCTCCGATGCCGAGAAACTGTATTTCCAGGCACTGGACATCATGAAGCAAACGCTAGGCGCCGAGCACCCGGACACGCTGGTGCAGATGGATCAGGCTGCTCTGCTGCTGGGGCGCCGCGGCCGACACGCGGAGGCTTTAAGAATGCACCACCAAGGACTGGACGCCAAGCGGCGCGTGCTGGGGCTGAAGCATCCGCAAACCTGGTCTTCCATGCGATATCTGGCCGACGAATTTGAAGCCCAGGGACGGCAGGCGGAGTGCGAGAGTGCCCAGGCTCAAGTGCTGGAGATCATGAAGACGGCCTTTCCGCCGGAGCACCCGGAGATCCTCGCGCAGATGGACACGGTCTCCCAGGTCTATGACAACCATGGCCGACACGGGGAAGCTGTGAAACTGAGGAAAGAGGCGCTGAGCATGCGGCTGCGCAGTCTGGGCTCCACGGATGCCACGACCCTGCGCACGATGAAACAACTGGCAGCATCTCTGGATGCCGACGGCCAGCATGCACGCGCGATGGTGCTGCAGCTGGAGATGCTGGACATCATGAAAACGGCCTACGGGCCCGGAGATCCGGACACGCTGACGCAGATGCGCGCCGTGGCATCGGTGCACGACCGCCATGGCGACCATGCACAGGCGGAAAAAATGTACTCCGAACTGCTGCAGATCCAGCAGCGGGTGCTGGGTGTGAGTGATGCCGAGACTCTAGCCACCATGGCAGGCCTGGCGGCAACCCTCCAACACGCGGGCCGACTGACGGAGGCGGAGGCTCTCTATACGCAGGTGCTGGAGCTGCAGCGCAAACGCACTCCTGAAGACCCTGCCGCCGTGGCGGCCGCAGCGGCGGATCTGAGTGCACTCTGGGTACAGATGAGCCAGCATGCGAAAGCAGAGCCCCTGCTGCGCCACTGCCTGGAACTGTACCTGGAGCAAAAACCGCAGGCAGAAACGTGGATGCGCTACAACATCGAAAGCCTGCTGGGCGAAGTGTTGGTGCAGCAAAAGTCTTTTTCAGAAGCGGGAACGCTGCTGCATTCGGGCTACCATGGGCTCAGCGCCGAGACGAGCACCCTGCCGAAAGAGCAGCGGCACCATCTGCGCGCTGCGATTCTGCGGCTGGTCCAGTTCAGCGAGGTCACAGGCAACACCGCCAAGGCCGCCGAGTGGCGTCAGAAGCTCACCGAGTTTGACCAGCCACCAGCTCATGTGCCAAACACGCCCAAGCTGAGCATGAGTGCGAAGCAGCAGGGGGTGTGATTTCGAGCAGCGTCAGGTTTCTTCCGCAATCGCGCTACGGCTGAGGCGATCTCCCCAGAAGGTGGCCACGAGGAGACTGGTGAGGGCCAGGAGAGCGAGACCATTGAGCACATGGAAATTGGTGACCCAGAAACTCTTGCCGGTAAGGATGACGAAAATACCAAGCGCCACCTGCACGGTGGGCATGAAAAGGAGCAGCGTGGCCACCGGGCGCATCTGCGGCAGGGTGACGAGCCAGCGCCGTGCACGCGAGGCCACAAAGAGGATGAGGAGCGCGACGGTGAAGCCCCAGTATTTGTGAGCGAAGAGCAGAAAGACATCCGCAGGCTCATAAGGGGGCAGCCAGTGGCCTTTGGTGGTGAGGATGTCGCTGGCGGCCAGATGGGTGCGCTGGGTGTGGCGCAGGCTGGCCCCTAGAACGAGCTGGCCAAACACCGCCAGAAACAGCAGGAGCGAGAGCCAGCGCGCCTGCGCCGCCTCTTTGACCGTGAGGACCAGCCGCCCCTCCGTCCAAGTGCGTGAGGAGGCATAGGCGATGAAGACGAGAGTACAATAGAATATCTGACCAAGAGTCCCGTGCACGATACCAAACGCATTGGACATTTCCTGAACTCTAGCTCCTCCAAGTGCAGCCTGTATCATTACAAGCATAAGGCAAAGCGTAGTCAGTCCGCGCAGAAGCACCCACTTTCTACCAAACCAAGTCAGTCCAAGCCAAGTGAAGCCAAGAAAAACGATCATTCCTGCGACAGAATAAACGCGCAGCTTGATCAGGATGAAAAAGCCGATGCCACAGAGAATGATACTCGCAGCCTCCACAAGAGAAGGCTTGGATTTGAAAAACTGCCAAAAGTACATGCCCAGTGCCAGGCATCCAATGATCATGCCTATCCAGCGATGCCCGTGTTCAAGCAGTAGGGCAGGCACTTTGTACCAGCCTTCCGGGTTGATCTTGCCATAGCACAGCGGCCAGTCAGGCACAGCCAAGCCCACATCTTTCGAAGTCACCGCAGCTCCCCACCATACCAACACTATTCCCACAGCGAGCGTGAAGAGGGCATAACGGTGAAAAGCGCGGGAGGGCATGGTGTGGAGGGCAAATCAGAAACGTGTGGCAAAAGCAAAAGGGCAAAATAATGAGGTCATTATTTTGCCCTTGGGTTATGCCATCCGGAGGGATGGAAAATTAATGAGCGGCTGCTTTCGGAGCGGCTGCCTCAGCTTCCGTGGTCTTTTTGAGTGCGCCAGCGGACTGCTCCTTGGCCCATGCGTCGTATTCAGCGGAAGGAATCACTTCCAGGATGGCTTTCATCTGGGCGTGGCCTGGGCCGCAAAGCTGGCCGCAGATGATGTCCCAGCTGCCTTCTTTGACGGGCTTGAACCACATGTGGGCCTTCACGCCAGGAGTGGCGTCCTGCGCGGCGCGCATGGGGACCAGTGCGAGATTGTGAATCACGTCCTTGCTGGCCACATCGACGATCACCGGGCGGCCGACAGGCAGCTTCATGGTGCCGGGGTTGACGAAGTCATCCTTGCCGTTCGGATCATGGAGATCCTTGCCCATGGTATTGGTGGCGCCGTCCACATTGCGGAGGTCCCAAGTGCTCAGAAGGGAGTCGTTGCCAGGATACTGGAAGTTCCAAAGGAACTTTTCGCCGAGGGCGCGCATGCGGACCGTGTCGGGGGATGTGGGATATTCATCGGCCTGGCGGGACCAGAGGGGGAAGGCAAAACCGAGCAGAAGGATGGCCTCCACGATGATGACACCGATTTCGATATGGGTGGTGGCATGGCCACGGAAACCCTGATAGTCGGCCTTGGCGGTCTTCTTCTGACGGAAACGGTAGAATGTGATGGCGAGGTAGATGGACCAGCCGACGCCCAGAACGAGCATGAACCAGTGCACAAAGCCCAGCATGTGGTCAACGAGCCCGCCGTGTTCGGAGGCGTTCGGAGTCTGGCCGATCAGGGTGTTGATGGAATCGAGTGAAAATGACATAGGGAGCTAAAGGAGGGAGGGGGGAAATCAGGCGGTGGCTTCGAGCTGCGAATGGGTGCGCTGGCGGCGCACCATGGTGTACACGATGCAGGCAGCGCAGGCGAACATGAAGGCCAGCACAATCAGCATGAAGAGAATGGCGAAGCCCTGGGCCTGGCCAATGAGGCTGCCTTTGTCAGCCATGCAGGTGGCGCAGGCGAGGATGGAGGATGAAGGCGCGATGATCATGGCTCAGACAATGATGGTGCGCATTTTTTTGACCAGATACCACACGCCGTAGGCGATCAGGCCCAGGCAGAGCAGACCGGCGTAGTTCTTCAAACCTGCAGCGCCCGCATTGGCGGCTTCCTCAGGCATGAAATGCATCCACATCCAGAACGCGGCATCGCACAGAATGGCGAAGACGAGAAAGACGATGTGGAAGTGCTTGAGGGACATGGCCGTGAGGGCGTGCAGGCTCAGAATTACAACTGGTCGGCCGGCGTGTAGAAGCCGGAGAAAGTGAGAGGATCTTCGTGGGAGAAGATGAAAAGGGCGAAGAGCACGACTGCAAACACCACCGTGAAGGCGAGGATCTTGTAAATGATGCTGCGCTCGTGATTAAGGTGCATGAAGATCAGCGCCACGAGAGCTGCCTTGAAGGTGGCCAGGATCATGCCGAGCAGGATGTTCTGACCGTGTGTGGGCAGCTCCACGTAGGACAGCCCCACCGTAGCGGCTGAAAGGGCGATCAAAAGCCCCCCGATGATGAAGTACTTTTTGATCGACTTCTGGATTTCTTCGACGTTGTCGGCCATGGCAGATGGAAGGTAGAGATTTTACAGGAGATACAGAAGCGGGAAGAGGAAGATCCACACGAGATCGACGAAGTGCCAGAACAGGCCGCCGACTTCAACGCGATTGGCGAGGTGCTCAGGGTCCTGACGCAGGCGCTTGCCATCAAAAACCAGGAAGTAGAGCAGGACCAGAGCACCAGCGACCACGTGAAGGCCGTGAAGGCCTGTCAGGGTGAAGTAAATGGCGTAGTAGGTGTTCAGCTTTGGAGTGAAGTTGGAGAAGAAGGTGATGTCCTTCTTTTCAAGGACCACCGTGGGGTGGTGGGCATGTGCGTCTCCGTGACCTTCGGCAGGAGCATGGGCTTCAGCGCCGTGCTTGTCGCCATGGCCTTCACCAGCAGCCGGGGGAGTGGCGGAGTGCAGCTTGAAGAAGAGGGCTTCTTTCTGCAGGGTGGCGGAGCGGTTCTTGTCGCGGGTCGGGTAATTCTTGGCGAACTCTTCGAAGTGGTGGTCGCGGTTGGCGATGAAGGCCTTCTGCCAAGCCTCACCAAGATAACGGTGATCGAAAGCGAGTGATTTCTCAGACTGGGCAACGCCGCGGGCATCCACACCGTCCACTTCCAGGGTCATCTTATCGTCCGCCAGCTTGCCGGTGGCGGTGGTGCCGTCACGGAAGGTGATGGTGCTGTCGGTGTAACCAAAGATCTCGGAGGGCTTGGCAGCAACCTTGAAAGGAGAGGTGGCGGTCAGCTTGATGGTGGCCTGGCTCTTCTTGTCCGCATTAGCTTTTTTGACAGCCTCTGCTTTGAGGGCACCGAAGGAGGCAGCGTCCAAGGAGATTTCCTTGCCGTCTTCGGTTTTGAACTTCGCGGCTCCGCCTTCAATGAAGGGCACCACATAACCAACGGGGTCGGCTGACACGGCGCTCTGCTTCAGAGGGATGCTGATGTTCAGCTCGGTGATGCCTTCAAACTTCACCTGATAACCATGGGGAAGATGGCCGGTGAGGAGAGTGCCGTCCGTGAGCTTCACGGCATAATGGGCAAACTTGGCCTTGTACTCGAGGCTCTTGTTGAACATGAACACTGCCGCGCAGATCACGGTGATGGCCATGTTGAGGCGGTAGAGACCGAACTTGCGCAGCTTGAGCATGGCCCAAGCCATGACGACGGTCACGGAGGAGGCGATGAGCACCACGGTGTTGACGAAACCGAGGGTCACGTCAAGATCGTGAACCGGCCAGGGATAGTCGGCACCGACGCGGAGGAAGATGTACGCGGAGAACAGGCCGCCGAAGAGCATGACTTCCGAGGCCAGGAAGAGCCAGATGCCGATCTTGGCATTGTAAAGACCGGTGTCTGGACGGGCGTGAACGGTGTAGGGGATGTCCATTGAAGTAGTCGCGGTGCGCGGTTGGTAGTTCGCGGATTAGTGATGAGCGAGCACCTTGTCGGCGGCAGGCTTGGTCTCGGGTTTGCCGGGCTCGGATTCCCACTGAGGATAGAAGTCCGTAGGATGGCCGGGAACGCTGTACTCATACGGGCCACGATGAGCGACGGGGTCGAACAGGAAGTTGCCGTGCGGAGGAGGAGTGGGGGTAGCCCATTCCAGAGTGGTGGCGTTCCAGGGATTGTCGCTGGTCGACTTCTTGCCGCCTTTGAGGCTGAACCAGAAGTTGATGATGAACGGGATCTGGCCGAGGGCGAGGATGAAGGCGCCAACGGACATGACGATGTTCAGGGAGAGCATGTTGTCCGGGATGTTCAGACCGAAGACGGAACCGATCTCGTGCGTCAGCTTGGTGGACCAGTTGCTGAAGCCGGAGGTGTTTTCGAAGTACTTGCCGCCATCATACCAGCGGCGGTGGAAGCCGGCCATACCCTGAATGAACATGGGGGCGAACACGAGGTTCATGCCGAGAAGGGAAGGCCAGAAGTGCAGCTTGCCCAGGGTGTCGTTCATGAAACGGCCGGTGAATTTCGGGAACCAGTGATAGACACCTGCGAAGAGGGCGAAGATCGTGCCCGGAGCCACCACGTAGTGGAAGTGACCGATCACGTAATAGGTGTCATGCATGGCGAGGTCGATGAACGAGAAGGCCAGCGGCAGACCTGTCAGACCACCGATACCGAACATGGGCAGGAAGGCGGAGGCGAAGAGCATCTGTGTATTGAAGCGGATGGAGCCGCCCCAGAGGGAGATCATCAAGCAGGTGAGAAGGATCACAGACGGCACCGAGATCATGACCGTGGTGATCTGGAAGTAGGTGGACATCATGGTGCCCATGCCGGTGAGGTACATGTGGTGGGCCCAGACCAGGAAGCTCAGGAAGCCGAGGGTGAGCACGGAGTACACCATGGACTTGTAGCCCCAGAGAGGACGGCGGGCATTGCAAGGAATGACGTCCGTCAGGATGGCGAAGGCCGGAAGGATGAGAACGTACACCTCAGGATGGGCCAGGAACCAAAAGAGGTGCTGGTAGAGGAGAGGGCTGCCACCGCCAGAGATGTCGAGATGCTTGCCACCTTCCATCAGGCCGGTGGGAAGGTAGAAGGAGGAGCCGAACACGCGGTCAGAAAGCTGCAGGATGGCCGCCACTTCGAGAGGCGGGAAGGCCAGCAGGAGCAGGAAGGCGGTGACGAACATGGCCCAGCAGAAGAAGGGCATCTTCATCCAACCCAGGCCCTTGGTGCGCAGGTTGATGATGGTGGCGATGAAATTGACAGAGCCGAGGAGGGAGGCGGAGATGTTGAACACCATCGCGCTCAGCCACCAGGTATGGCCGTGATTCCAGATGCTGGTCACACCGATGTTGGCGGTGGAGGCCAGGGGGGAATACATTGTCCAACCGGTCTGCACCGGGCCGGTGCCGACGAAGAAGCTGTAGAACATGAGCACGCCGCTGATGAAGAACAGCCAGTAGCTGGCCATGTTCAGGCGGGGGAAGGCCATGTCGATGGTGCCGATCTGCAGCGGCATCACAAAGTTGCCGAAGGCGGCGAAGCCGAGGGGCACAATGCCGAAGAACACCATGATGGTGCCGTGCATGGCGCCGAGCATGTTGTAGAGCTCGCCATTGAGGGAGCCGTCTGCATTGAGCCAGCGGCCAAACATGCCTTCAAAGATACCGCTAGCGACAGGCAGGGAGCGGATGAAGTCCACACCGGGGACCGGGACGCCCGGATAGGCGATGCTCCAGCGCATGAGGAGCATGAGGAAGAAGCCGAAGAGCAGGAAGATCAACCCCGAGAGGCCATACTGAAGACCGATGGTCTTATGATCACAGGAGAAAATGTACTTCGAGATGAAGCCTTGTTCATGGTGCCCGTGATCGTCATGCGAGTGACCGTGGGCGTGATCGTGTGTAGTGGCGGCGCTCATAGCTTAGAATCTAAAGGGTATCAGAGGGTGTGGGCCTTGGCGAAGTCGAATTCGAAATCAGCCGTGGCTTTGCCATCACGGACTGTGACGGTGTGGGTGATGGTTTGCGGGAACTGCGGGTGCCAGGCTTCGACAACGTAATCGCCGTCGGCCAAGGCTCTGGAAATGGAGAAGCGGCCATCTGCGGACGAGACAGCGCTGTGGGCACCTTCGTGAACGAACACCCATGCGTTCATCCAGCGGTGCACATCGCACTCCAAGCGGTAGATGCCAGGAGCGTTGAAGGCTTTTACGTTTTCATCCCCACGGGAAGGCTGGCCAAAATTGTCGATATTGGCGGTTTTTCCCCGCCCTTCATAGCGAGCCACGCGGATGTTGTGGAAGGTAAGATCGCTGTTGTGGAAGCGTACTGTCTGGCCGGGCTGGATGGACACAGTATGCGGGACGAATTCGCACTTGGTCTGGTCGATGAGCGGAGCTGCGGAGGCATTGCTGGCACGCTGGCTGCCACGCACGGTGATCACGGCATCGGCAAGCGCTCCGTCAGGAGAGACCTTCCATGTGGGATCGGCAATGTCGCCATGGCCGGTACAAAACGGATTGCCACCGACGTCCACGATCTTCTGAAGCTTGGCGGCATCGGCTCCCTTCAGGGTCACCTTCCCTGAGATGCTCGGGGTTTCAGCGATCTCGACAGCAGGGGAGAGCTCTGCCTGAGCAGCCGCCTCAGGCGCTTTGCCGCAGCTTACATTCGCGATCAGCATGACGACTCCGAAGGCAGCGCTGGCTGCCTGGCGGGAGACGGTATGCTTCACACGGGTCATCGCAGTTTAAAGTTACTTGGCGGCGGCGGCAGTTGCACCTGGGCCGGCAGGAATGTCGCCAGGGATGTCCTTCTTGGCGAAGGGCTCCAGGTCAGCAGCGGTCCACTGGGAGGTGCGCTTCTCTTCGTCACGGACTTTCTGCACCATTTCCTTGGTGATCATGGTGGCTTCGTTACCCCAGGTATTGCGGATGTAGGTCAGCACGTTGGCGAGGTCTTGGGAGGACATGGCAGCGCCGAAGGGCTGCATGCCGCCGGGGGTGTTGAAGGCCTGGCCTTTGACAGTCACAGGGCCAGTCAGACCGTGCTGCACAATGCGGACAAGGCGCTCAGTGCCGCCCAGAACGTACTCAGAGCCAGCCAGAGGAGGGAACTGGCCGGGGATACCGCCACCGTTGCCCTGATGGCAACCGCCGCAGACGGAGTAGCCGCTGGCGCCTTTTTTCATGGCGAGAGCGAAAGGATCCAGAGCTGCACCAGCACCAGCACCGCCGGGGCGGGGGTCGCCGCTGCCAGAGCTGACAAAGAGATTGCTGGACTCAAAGCTCACGCCTGCACCGTTCATGATGGGGCCAAGCTGGCCGCCGGCAATGATGGCGACGAGCATGAGCAGGAAGATCGCCCAAAGAGGGGCGGGCTGGTTTTGAGGAGCAAGATCTTCCTTCTCGCGCTTCACGGCAGAGTGAAGGCGGTCGAGATCGGTGCTGTCGGGATGGGCGGGTGCGCTCATGGGGCGTGCGGTTCGCGAGAGGGGCTACTTTTTGGCGGGAGCGGCAGCGACGGCTGCGCTCTGTCCGGGGACGGGGTAATCCTTTTTCAAGGAGAGAAGGTATTCGACGAGGCGGTCGGCTTCCGGAGTCGGAACGACTTCGTAGCCAGCAGGAGGGGCGAAGTGTTTTGGCAGCTTGAGTGCGCGTTCAGACTCAGGACCCTGGATCTTCTGCAGCTTGTAGAGCTGCTTGTAGGACGGCATCGTGCTCCAGTCATGCACCGAGCGAGGGGCATACAGGTGGACGTGAAGAGCATTCACATCAGGAGCGCGCCAGCCGTAGTTGGCGAGGTCCGGACCAACGCGCTGGATGCCGAGGAGGGCGTACTTTTCGCTGAGGTAATCGCGAAGCACATTGGAACGGACAGGAGCCGCAGGGCGTCCTTCCTGATCCTGGCCCCAGCCTTTGTACCAGCCGTCCAGACCGAGCTGAATGGGGCGGATCATCTGGGTGTGGCACTGGTTGCAGCCCTCGCGGACATAGACAAGCTGGCCCTGACCATTGACTGGAGCAGGAGGGAAATAGCCTTCAACGCCGTCCTTGTCCTTGTCGTAAGCGACGGGGGTGAGAGCTTCGTACTTCATCGCCGGGAGGACGATGAGGCAGAGCCAAGGCAGGCCGAAAGAGGCGGCCAGACCAAGAATGAAAGTGCGGAAGTTCATCATGCGTGGGCTTCGTTGGGAAGAGCGTGATCGTCGTGGTGTTCAAGCAGGGTGGGAGCCGAACTGCGGCGGCCCAGGCCTGCAACCATGAGCAGAAGGTGAAGAAGGAACATGACGTTCGAGAAGCTGATCAAGGCCCAGGCCACGGCGCGGGAGACCACATACGGGCGGGAATTGATCACGTGATTCATGAAGGTCTGGTCCCAGTGCTCCGGATTGTTCAGGTCATTGCCCTGCTGCCAGCCAGCCACGAGGCTCATGATGACGATGGTGCCGACGCCATAGACGGAGAACCAGAAGTGGTTGCGAATCAGGCGAACGCTCAGCCACTCGCAGCCGGAGAGACGCGGCACGATGTAGTAGATGGCACCGAAGGCGCACATGCTGAAGAAACCGTAGAGGCTGACGACCTGGAAGGAATACCAGGACTGGGTGAACTGGAAGCTGGCGCCGGTCCAGAAAGCAGAATTCAGGGCGAGGATGAGGCCGGAAACCGGGTAGAACAGCGCTCCGAAGAAGATGAAACGCAGAGTCGGGCTGGTGGCCACGGCGCTGTGCTTGCCAAGAGTGGTGAGGTGGTGGTTCAGACCGACAAGACCGACAGGGATGAGAAGAAGCACGCCAGCGCAGGCACCGACAGAGGTCATCCAAGCCGGGAGGGGGCCACCCATGTATTTCTGCATGCCGGTCCAACCGCCGAGGACGGCGAGAGTCCAGAAACCAGCGGAGGCAAGCTGAGCGGAAGCGATGGGCTGGCCGGTGATCTTCGGAATGAAGTAGTAGGCAGCACCAACGCCCACAGGGACGAAGAAGAGAAGGATCACCGCGTGGATGTACCAGGCATCAATACCAGCGCCGATGGCACCGAGGTTCGGCAGGCAGTGAAGGGCCACATTAGCAGTAACAAAGATCCAGGGGAACCAGAAGCAGGCACCGAGAATGTACCAGGTGCTGACCATGAAGCCCTCGGGGCGGAAGGCACGGCCAAACATGCGGGCGATAGGCCAGGCGTAGCAGAGGAAGGCCAGCAGCAGGACGGGCCAGACAAACTTGGGCATTTCAAGCCACTCGATGGAGGTGCTCTTGCCGCAAAGGATGGAAAGGATGCCGAGCGTCACCGTGATGTTCCAGAAGACACCTGCGGTGATGAGCAGGCTCTTGCCGCCCTTGAGCTCCTGACCGGAACGGCGGGCCATGATCCAAAGCATGATGCCGAGAGCAGCCTGCACGCCCCAGCCATAGACGAGCGCGTTGATGTGCGCAGGCTGAAGGCGACCGTAGCTGATGAACTGGCAGTCTCCGAGGAAGCCGGGCTCCACCAGCTTGATGGCGGCGAGAACGCCGAGCACCGTGGAGAGCATGAGCCAGAAGGCACCATTGGTGAAAAGGAAGAGCACAGGGCCTTTCACCGACTTGTCGATCGCCGCACGGCGAAGATTGTCGGCCTGAAGGTCTGTGTCAGGAGTGGCGGGAGTGGTCTGCATGACTTACTTGGGCGAAGCGGGTGCGGCAGGAGCGGGGGCTGGGGCGGCAGAAGCTGCAGCCTGCTTGAGCTGGGTGGGAGATCCGGGGACGACCTGGGTGCTCACTCCGGGTTTTTTGGAGCCGAGGGTGGACAGCGTCTTTTCGAAGATGGCTTTCTTTTTGGCGGCGTCGCTCAGGCCCAGTTTGGCCAGGTTCTCATTCTGTCCTTTGAGGATCTCAGCGGTGTTGCTGAGACGCTCATCAGCACGCGGATCGAAGCCCTGCTTCGAATCATTGATGGCCTGGATGGCGGTGAAGAGCACGGCGAAGCCTGCAAAGGCTCCGAGCACCCACACGAGAGTGGCTCCGGCTTTTTTGGATGGTTCGGGCTGCGACATGGAAAGACAGGGAATCAGTTGATGACGTTCACGGACTCGATGAGGCGCGGGTCACGCCACGGATAGAGGCTGTATTTGGCCAGCCCACGCAGGTAAAGGTAACCCATGATACCGAAGACGGCGCAAAGGGCGGCGAGGTCCTGCACCCAGGCACCGGCAACCCAGACACCCTGACCAAGGGACGGGCCACGCTCAGGGATGACGTTCCAGTACATGTCCACGAGGTGCATGAAGAGAATCCAGATACAACCGAGGCTCATGACGACCGGGTTCTTCTTGCGAGGCTGGGAGAGAAGGAAGACGAACGGAGCCACGAAGTGACCGATGACGATGAAGATCGAGAGTGCGCGCCAGCCTTCCGTGTTACGGGTGAGGTAGAAGCGGGTTTCTTCGGTCACGTTGGCGTACCAGATGAGGAAATACTGGCTGAAGGCGATGTAGGCCCAGAACACCGTGAAGGCGAAGAGCAGCTTGCCCATCAGGTGGTAATGTTCCTCGGTCACCACCTTCTGCAGGTAGCCAAGGCTGCGCAGCCAGGTGATCACCAGAATGGAGGCGGCCATGGAGGCCCAAGCGCAGCCAGCGAAGATGTAAACACCCCACATGGTGGAGAACCAGTTGTAGTCGAGGCCCACCAGCCAGTCATAGGCTGCGAAGGTGACCGTGAGGGCGAAAGGCAGAAGGACGATGGAGGAGAACTGGCGGGACCAGATGGTGTGCTTGATATCACCATCCTGCTCCTGCTTCAGAGAACGACCGCGCAGCGTGCTGGCGATGAACCAGAGGATGAGGAAGTAGGCGAAGAAGCGAGTGTACCAGGAGAATCCGGCAGGATTCAGGTTCATGTAGCCGAACTTGGAGACCAGCACGTGCAGGTGCGGGTTGGCTTCGGCCATGTGATGAAGGGCTTCCTTGACGGTGCTGCCGTGCTCTGAGGCGTGGTGTGCAGCCTCGCGATGATGGTTCATCCACTCATACAGGTGGGTCTGCACAGCCGGGAAGAGCAGCGGGATGGCAAAAAGAGCCATCGGGATGATCATGTTGGCCATGTTTTCCCAAATGCGGCGCACAGAGACGCCCCAGCCGGAATTGGACACGCTGTGGAGCAGGATCCAGAAGCAGCCACCCACCACGAAGGTGAAGGCGAAGAACACCGCAAAAAGCCAGGAGTAGGCGAAGGTGTTTGTGCTGGCAACGAAGTAGTAAATCGATGCTGCGAGGCCGAGAAGGCCAAACACCAGGAAGGCATTGATGAGCTTGCCGCCCTTGGCTGTTTCGAATTTCTCTCCGCCCTGGGGCAGATCTTTGAATGTGACGTGGTGACTCATGCCGGGTATCGCGTGATCGTGCCGTTACTGAAGGGGAAGGGTGACGCCTGACTCTTTGGCGGCGAGTTGCAGGGAGCGGATGTAGGCCACAATGGCCCAGCGGTCGCGCAGGGTGATGTTGCCGCCGTAGCTGCCCATGAGGCCTTTGCCATTGGTGATGACATCAAAGATGGCACCATCGGCGCGGTAGGCAGCGGCGTTGGCAGGGTCCAAGTTGCCTGCCTGCTGGAAGTTGAAGGCGGTAAGGATACCGTACTTGGATGTGACACCCTTGCCGTTGCCGGAAGCACCATGGCAGATGGCGCAATGGATGTTGAAGCGCTGCTCGCCGCGCTTGAGGAAGGCGTCGTTGAAAACGGTGGGGTCACCGGTGATCTCGGAAGGCAGGCCGTCGCCGTAGAAGTCGCCGATCTTGCCGGTGTTGTAGTAGTCCAGACCGCTGGTGAAGGCCACGCGAGCGGGCTTGGCACCGTCCACGGCGGGCTTGGAGGGGATTTCGAAACCCATGGGCACGGTGCCCTTGACCGGGAGGCGGGCGCCGCGGCCGTCAGCGAAGAATTCGCTGGAGGCCTGGTATTTCACCTTGGCCTGGTGGTCCATGTCAGGGAAAACTTCGATGGGAGGCAGCTCGGATTTGCTGCCACGGAATCCGAATGCGCTCACAATGATGGCGCCGACGAAAATATAGCTGAGGAAGAAGTACTTCATGGTGGGTGCGGTCAGCGAGGCTTAGATTTCGTCCTCCACGAGTTCGATGTTCTTGCCGCCGAGTTTTTCGAGCAGGCTCTTGGTGCCTTCCTGGGAGAA
Source organism: Prosthecobacter vanneervenii (assembly GCF_014203095.1). Classification (NCBI taxonomy): domain Bacteria; kingdom Pseudomonadati; phylum Verrucomicrobiota; class Verrucomicrobiia; order Verrucomicrobiales; family Verrucomicrobiaceae; genus Prosthecobacter; species Prosthecobacter vanneervenii. Next base: position 106,968 of record NZ_JACHIG010000010.1, read on the forward strand.
TTTGGGATCGCGGGCTTCGATGCAGACGAAGAAACCGTCGTCGGAGAACTTGCTGAAGTTCTTGGAGACGAAGAGTGGGTGGTTCCAGCGCGGCAGGCCGATGAGGGCGAGCAGGCCGAAAAGGGTGGTGAAGGCGCTGAAGAGAATCGTCAGCTCAAACATCACCGGGAAGAAGGCCGGGAGGGTCCAGATGTCGGTAGGCTTGGCCTGAACGACGGTCGGATAGGTCTCGACGATCTTCTGAAGGAAGCCGAGGCCGATGCTCTGCCAGAAATTGGTCTGGGTGATGGTTTCGAGGGTGAAGGCCACCGTGGTGCCGGTGATGCCGCCGCAGAAAACAAGGTAGGGCAGCTTGGAGCGGGGGTTGCCCATGGCGTCGTCCATGCCGTGAATCGGGAACGGCGAATGAACGTCCCAGCGCTGATAGCCGGCGTCACGCACGTGCTCAGCGGCATGGTAGAGGTCCTTCACGCTGTCGAATTCAGCGAGGTAGCCGTGGACTCGTTTGAGGGTGGTGCTCACAGTCAGGGTGCGGTTAAAAAGTTAGGCGGCAACGGGTTTGGCGACGTGGCGGTCAGGATAGTCCATGAGGTCCTCCTCCTGGATGCCCTGTTCAGCGTGGTCATCGTGGTGCGGATTGGACTGCGGAAGGACGCCTTTGACTTCACCGATGGCGATGACGGGGAGGAAGCGCAGGAACAGCAGGAACAGCATCATGAAGAAGCCGAAAGTTCCGAGGAAGGTGTACTTATCCACCCAGCTGGCTTCATACACGCGCCAGGAGCCCGGGATCATGAGGCGCTCCAGCGTGGTGGCGATGATGACGTAGCGCTCAAACCACATGCCGGCGTTCACAAACATGCAGACGGTCATGACGACCCAGACATTATGACGGCACCAGCGGCTCCAGAAGAGCTGGGGAGCAAACACGTTGCAGCCGAACATCCAGTAGTAAGCCCAGGTGGAGGGGCCGGTAAGGCCGCGCAGGGTGAAAGCGGCGCCTTCAAACGGGTTGGCGCTGTAGTAGGCCACGAAGAGCTCCATGCAGTAGGCGTAACCGACGATCGTACCTGTCAGCAGGATGATCTTGGCCATGTTGTCCACATGCTTCGGCGTGATCAGATCGTCTAGGCCGTAGATGCGGCGCACGGGAAGCATGAGAGTCAGCACCATGGCGAAGCCACCGAAGATAGCGCCAGCCACGAAGTAGGGCGGGAAGATGGTGGTGTGCCAGCCGGGAACCACGGAGGTGGCGAAGTCGAAGGACACGACGGAGTGCACCGAAAGCACCAGCGGCGTGGAGAGAGCGGCCAGAAGCATGTAGGCCGTTTCATAGTGGCTCCACTGGCGGTTGCCGCCGCGCCAGCCAAGGGCGAACAGGCCGTAGAGGAACTTCTTGAGGCCCGGACGGCAGCGGTCGCGCAGGGTGGCAAGGTCAGGGACGAGGCCCAGGAACCAGAACACGGCGGAAACGCTGAAGTAGGTGGACACCGCGAACACGTCCCAGAGCAGGGGGGACTTGAAGTTCTGCCAGATGGCGTTGGCGTTCGGGATCGGGGCGAGGAACCAGACCATCCACACACGACCGACGTGGAAGGCCGGGAAGAGACCGGCGCACATCACGGCGAAGATCGTCATGGCTTCCGCAGCGCGGTTCACAGACGTACGCCATTTCTGGCGGGTCAGGAACAAGATGGCGGAGATGAGGGTGCCGGCGTGGCCGATACCGATCCAGAACACGAAGTTGGTGATGTCCCACGCCCAGGCGACCGGCTGCTTCTGGCCCCAGACACCCACACCTGTGGAGATGAGGTAGGTGAAGCAGAAGACCATCAGACCTGTCAGGAGGATCGATGGAATGAACAGGATCCACCAGAGGGCGGGCTGCTTGTTTTCCACGATGCCGCAGATGCGGTTTGTGATCCAAGAATAGGAACGGTTGTTCAGGACCAGCGGCTCGCGGTCGAGAATGCGCGGCGTGTTAGATGCGGGGGCGGAGGCGTCCATGTGTCCGGTTTAGAATTGGTTGTTGCTCCAGACGGCGATGTTTTCTGCGCCGGGCATGTTCTTGTTCGGATTGCGCAGGCGGGCGAGGTAGCTCGTGCGCGGGCGGGTACCGATGTATTTGAGCACCTGGTAGTCGCGCGGAGAGGCCTTGGCCTTGACGATGGCGGATTTGGGATCAGCCAGGTCGCCGAAGACGATCGCCTCAGCTGGGCAGGACTGCTGGCAGGCGGTTTTGACGGTGTCGGTCGGCACGCGGAAGTTCTTGGAGTCGCGCTGGACCTGCTTCTGCAGGATCTTGGCGGATTCGAGGCGCTGCACGCAGTAGGTGCACTTCTCGATGACACCGCGCATACGGACGGTGACGTTCGGATTGCGCTGCAGGCGGAGGCTTTCGTCCTCTTTCTTCTCGCCGAGCGGGCCGGCGTAGAGATTGCCCACCTTCACAACGCCGAGCACGGTGGTCTCGGTGAGCGGGTTGCGCTTGTTATAGTCGAACCAGTTGAAACGGCGCGCGGTGTAGGGGCAGTTGTTGGCGCAATAGCGGGTACCGATGCAGCGGTTGTAGGCCATCGCGTTGAGGCCGTCCGGAGTGTGGACGGTGGCGTTCACGGGGCAGACGGTCTCGCACGGAGCAGCTTCGCACTGCTGGCAGGCCATGGGCTGGTGCACCATTTCGGCGTTTTCCAGCTGCTCTGGAGTAGCGTTGTCTTCGGCCCAGGTGCTTTCCTGCGCGACTTCGTTTTTGCCCCATTTGGCGACGGCAAAGTAGCGGTCCATACGGATCCACTGCATCACACGGCCTTTGCGGACCTGATCCTTGCCGACGACAGGAATGTTGTTTTCGCTCTGGCAGGCGACGATGCAAGCCGTGCAACCGATGCACTTGCTGAGGTCGATGGACATGCCCCACTGGTGCTGCTTCTCGTAGTCGAATCCGGAAGGATTCTCCTCGGACTTGACGCCGACCTGGCCTTTATAGAAGGAAATGTTTTCCGGGATGTGGCCGTCCATGCCCGTTTTCTGGGCGAAGGCCACGTCCTTGTTGAAGGTCTCAAGCGTGCCTTCACGATACACCGCACGACCTTCCATCGTATTCTGGTCCTGGGTGAGGGCGAGTTCCGCCACTGTGGCGAGCACTTCGACCTTGGCACCGCTGAGGACGAAGCTGCCGGGCTGCTTGCGCAGGGCGTAACCATTCACGCCACGGCCGCTGCCGACCACACCCACGCCGCTCTGGCCGTAACCGAGAGGGATGGTGATGGAATTGGACACATGGCCGGGGGCTTCGATGGCCGGAATTTCGATGGAGGCATCTCCAACGGTGATCTTGACGTGCTGTCCTTCCTTGAGGCCGAGACGGCGGAAGGTCACGGAGCCGATCAGGGCGGCGTTGTCCCAGGTCAGCTTGGTCACCGGATCCGGCGCTTCCTGCAGCCAGGCATTGTTGATGTAGCGACCGTCATAGACGCTGGAGTCGGCCACGAGCACCACTTCGAGAGCATCATCGGTCGGAGCAACAGCGGCTTTGGCCTTGGAAACAAATTCAGCGACAGCAGCAATGTTCGGAGCGGCGGAGGCCTTGGTGAAGGCGGAGCCTTTGAGGAAACCGTCGCGCAGGGTGAAATTCCACTTCGTTTCGTCGAGGCTGCCAGCGACGGCGGCGAAGGTGTCGCGCACAGCGGTGTGGGCGGCGTCTTCGGCAGGGGCTGCAGGAGCAGCACCGGCGGCGGCTGGCGCAGCGGCTGCGGCAGCAGGGCCGAGCTTCTTGCGGCCAAGCAGGGCCAGCAGGACTTCCAGGCGGCTGGCACCATCATACAGAGGTGCGATCATCGGCTGAACGATGGAATAGGTACCGTCTGCGGAGCGGACGTCGCCCCAGGACTCAAGGTAGTGAGCGCCCGGGATGTGCAGGGCTGCAGCGCGAGCGGTGGCATTCTTGAGCTTGCCCACGTGAATGACCTTCACGCCTTTCTCACCGACAAGCTTGGCCAGACCAGCAGCGTCTGGAGCGTCGTAGAAGAGGTTGGAACCAGTCAGAGAGAGAAGGGTCTTCACCTGGCCGCCGGAGATAGCAGCCTGCAGATCGGCGAAGGTGCCGGTGTCAGGAGCGGCAGGGGCCTGCAGAAGCTCGATGGTAGAATCGTAAGCGCCCAGAGCCTGGTTGATGGAGGCCACGAGAGCGTGCACTTCAGCGCCGTAGCGGGAGCCTGCGAGCACGAGGGCCTTGCCCTTGTTGTCGATCAGGTCACGGACAGCAGGAGCAATCCAAGCCTTAAGCGCTTCGGGAGCGGTGTCGGCAAGAGCCTTGGCGGAGGTGTCTCCGAGTTCAGCGGCGATGAGGGCTGCGGCCACCGGGATGAGGCTGGCTGCGAGCGCCTTGCGGTGATCGGCCATGCCGCCGGTCAGCGTGTAGCGGTTTTCCAGCACATAGAGGCGGTTCATGTCCGCCGTCTTGGCATCCTTGGCGCGGTGCTTGGTGAAGGCGGAGATGGGTTCGCCAGAGACGGGATCGACGCCGAGGAAGTCGCAGTCCAGAGAAAGGATGCGCATGGCGGAGCCGAGCTTCACGAAGGGCTTCACGCCGGCTCCGTAGATGGCTTTGTAAGCAGCAGCCTGGCCTTCGCCACCCACGGCTTCATAACCGAAAAACTTGACCTGCGGGAAGGCGGTCTTTACCTCGCCAAGGATACGCTGGTAAGTGGGGGAGGAAAGGGAACCCACCACAATGCCAAGGCCGGCACCGGAGGATTTCTTGGCTTCAGCAGCAGCGGCTGCGAGGAGATCATTGGCCTTGGCCCAGGAGAGTTCCTTGCCATTGCCCATCGGCTTCTGGGAGCGCTCAGGATCATACAGGTCCAGAACGGAAGCCTGTGCGAAGGAGCTGATGCCACCACCGAGGGGGTGAAGGGGATTGCCGGACACGTGGGTCGGGCGGCCTTCATGCGTGGTGACCACGAGAGGCACCGAGCTACAGCCCTGAGGCATGGAGGTGGCATAGAGCAGAGCCTTGCCAGGAATCATCCACTCAACATGCTGAGTGTAGGGGAGGATGTTGACGAGCGGACGGCGGCAGCTGGCCAGACCCATCATGCCCACGCTGGCACCCATGATCTTGAGGAACTCACGACGGCTGTTTTCACGCTCGTCTTCAGTCAGGGTGTCCCCGGCAGGGAACTCGCGGCCCAGATCTTTGAGAAATTCTTCGCGACGATCCAGTTCGGCGACACTGCGCCAGTAGCGCTTGGCGTTCTGCGGCTCCTCAGGATGCTTCCAAATACGTTTCATGTGTCAGAAAGGGGGCGCGGGGGTTAGCGGTGGCAGGCGGTGCAAGAATCCGGCGGCTGGATCTGCCAGTGCTTTTTGATCTGGGTGCCCACTTCGGTCTGGGTCACTTCTTTTCCGTAGGTCTTCTCAGCGAGAGCGACGATCTGCTCAAGGCTGTCGGCCTTGCTGCCTTCTCCACCGATAGCGGTGGCGATCTCGTCCACAGGCACCTTCTTGTCGATCAGGCCTTTGTAGAAGTCAGCGCGCTTCAGATCGGAAGCCTTGTAGTCGAGCTTGGTGACGAACTCGAGCGGGCGAAGGTTGTTCTCAGGATTGCGGTGGCAGTCAAGGCACCAGCCCATGGACTGCGGCTGGTCGTGGCGGACCACTTCCATTTCGTTGATCTTGCCGTGGCAGGAAACGCAGGAGATACCACGGTTCAGGTGGGCGCTGTGGTTGAAGTAAACGTAATCGGGAGCCTTGTGGATCTTGACCCAGGGGATGGACTTGCCGGTTTCGTTGGCTTTGATGACCATCTCGAGCTTCGGAGAATTGCTGCGGATGTTGCCTTTGCCCGGACCATGGCAGTTGAAGCAGGTCTGGTTCGTGGGGACGTTGGAGTGGCTGGAGGTCTCGCCGAAGCTGTGGCAGTAGCGGCAGTCCAAGCCAAGCTGACCCGCATGAATTTTGTGTGAGAACGGCACAGGCTGTGTCGGCTCATAACCCACGCGAGTGTATTTCGGTGTGAAGTAGTAGGCGACGCCGACACTCACGCCGAAGGCAATGAACACGACGGCAATGGCGAGCTTGAGCGGCAGCCAGTTGGTCCAACGCGGAAAAAAGTTACCCATAGAAATGTGTCGGCAGATGAGCTTGTGAAAAATTTCACAAGGTTTCCCAGCATGGAACGCGTGAGCACGTTTGCAACCGTCATCTTGTTTTTTTTGAACTTTTATGCGCAAGACTTGTCCTATTGCGAATCTGTCGCAAAAAATCCCCGTTTTGGCGCGCTTTTTGGTGCCTTTTTGGCATGCGAGTCATGAGGTCGACAACGCGACCTTGATTTTTTCAAGCCGCGAAGAGGCGTCAATCAGGCCGCGCGATTTGTTTTGGCCTGATTTATTATCAACGTGCGCAGAGCATCGGCCTCATTGGCTTGCGAGGCAGTCGTTCCTGATCATTTCCACTCCACCCAGAGCGCGCCGTGCTCGAAATCCAGCGTCACGCGGTAGTCCTCCAGCAGATAAGTGCCAAGGCGTGAGGGGCCGGGCATCACATCCACCTGCGCAAAAGGGTAATAGGAGCCGAACAGGCCGAGTGCTTGGAACTCCAGCATGCGCACATTGGCCTCGCTCGGGGTCTGCGCGCCACCCACGCCGGTGATGAGGTAGTTTCCTCCCACGCTCCAGCCTCCGTTTTTGAACCCGAGCACTTCGGCAATGCGCCGGTCCAGCTGCACGCCGAAGACAGAGCCGGAGTCCACCACGGCCTCCCAGGACATCTTGCCGTACTTGAGCAGCGTGGTGGGCACGCCGTGCTTCATGCTGAGCGTGGTCTTGTGGACATGCTTGCGCACCGGTCCTGGGAAGCTGCGGGTGAAGCCAAACTCGAACTCTCCACGGAGGAAATCGAGGGTGGCGTATTTGCACGTTTTGGACAGTAGGTTCACCCCCAGCAACGCGATACCCAGATGCTCCTTAAGTATGCCGCTGCCCACTGCGGTGCGCTGCATGCGGACAATGCTGGGCAGATTCTCCACACGCCAGGTGCCGATCTGCAGCGTGGGAATAACGGCTGCCATGCCCGGCTCGCGGCCCAGGACGCCAGCCATGTTGGGACGCACCTGCGGCACAGTACGCAGTCCAAACTCCAGCGCCTGCTCCGCCTCAAAAACACTGTAGGTGGCTCCGGTATCGAGCAGGATTTTTCTCGGTTTCTGGCCGTTGATGCTGACCTTGAGGCATGGCTGGCCACGCTCGTAGTACATGGGCACTTTCAGCACACCCTCAGGCGGCGGAACACTGTTGATGCGCACGGCCACACCTCCCTTGGCTGAAACTTTGAGCTCGGTGGCCGGGATGGCCTGCGCTTTAAGCTTTTCCTGCAATTCCTGCGGCACGGCCTCTTTTCTGACGGCAAAACTTTCCGCACACCCCACGAGTCCAGCTATCACGAAGAGCGCCGAGGCAGTTCGCGGAACGATGGTGGAGATCAGGAGCCTCATCAGGAATATGATGTCAGTGAGTAAGCAATACGCCCCTCTGTCAACCCCTTCGACCGACGATAGTTGTGCTCAACGTTCCAGCCAGAGTACATTGCTGCGGAAGTCCAGCGTCAGCCGCGTCCCCTGCCAGAAACGTGAACCCACGCGCTTGGGCCCGGGCATGACAAAGGCCGGAACGGAGCCGTTGTGGGGCTCTCCGCACAGGAAGGCGGACGAGAGTTGGATCTCGCGGGCTCCCACCTGAGCTGCGCTCACGCTGCCACCCACACCGCTGAGAATGAGGTTGCTCCCCATGCGCATGCCGTCATAGGCGTGGCCGAGACGTGCGGCGGTGCTTTGATCAATGACGATGCCCCAGCAGGAGCCGGTGTCCACGATGGCGTCCCACGAGACGCCTTCGGAGCTGACCCTAATGACGGGCAGCCCATTGGACCAGCGCAGCGGTGTGCGGGTGGCCATGGGACCGAGAGGCCGGTAGGAGCGCGAAAAACCCAGCTCAACCGTGTTACGACGGTAGTCGATCGTCAAAAAGCTGCAGTAGTAGCGCATGTGGTTCATACCGAGGATGGCACTGCCCAGCCCGCCTGCGAGCGAGCCGGGCATGCCACGAACAAGGCATGCCACATTGGTGGCGCGCCAGTCGCCCACCTGCATGGTGCTCATGACTGCCTGAGTGGCGGCTGTGCTGCCATGCACCCCGCGCACGGTGACCCTCCTGCCGCCGGTGGGCAGCAGGTCCAGGCCAGTGGCCACGTCTGGTGTCACGACGCTGAGCGTGGCACCGGTATCCAGCAGCAGGGGCAGAGGCCTGCGGCCATTGACGCTGGCCATGACGTGGGGCGTATCTCCCAGCATCCGCATCGGCACCACCACTTGCGCCACACCACCACTCCCAGCGCCGCCATTCATCGGTGCCATGGGCGGCATGTAGGGCATCTCGCAGGAGGTCAGAAGACACGCGGTAAGGAGGACAAGCGGCGTTTTCATGCAGGGCAGGGCGCGTGCAGCGTTACCACCATTACGCCTGCGACGCATCCGCTGGTTTGGATCATGGCGGGGTCGATGTGGCGATCCTTTTGCAATTCGCACACAAATTCTTGTGCCATGCGTCGTACTGTCGGAGACTTTCGTTTTTTCAGTTCCTTCCATTTTCTCCTGATCTGAATGACCGCCTATCTGATCCGCCGCCTTCTGCTCATTCCGCCGACGCTCATCGGCATGACGCTGGTGGTGTTCCTCATCATTCGTTTCACGCCGGGCGGCCCCATGGAGCAGGCGCTGCTGGAGGCACGCATGAAGACAGACGGCCAGCGCGGCGGAGCCGGCCGTCAGCAGTCCAGCGGACTCACCCCCGCCCAGCTGCTGAAGCTCCAGGAGCAGTACGGTCACGACAAGCCCTTCCTCATTGCCTACGCCGCATGGCTGGGCGCCTGGCCCAAGGAGATGAACCGGTCACGCGCTGATTTTCCTGAAGGCAAGACAGAAACCGAGGTGAAAATCCCCGGCACCGCGAGCGTAGCCAAGGTGAAACGCACCGGCGACAACCGTGCGGAAATCCTGCCTGACAAGGACCTAGACCTCTCCTCCTGGCGTGCGCGCATCATCACCCCGGAGCAGCAGAAGGTGGAATGGGAAAAGGCCAACCCCGGTCAGAAGCTCGACAAGCCGCAGCCTTATGTGGCGCTGATTTATCAGCCGAAGTTTGCCGGGGTGCTGGAGGGCAACCTGGGCGACTCCACGCGCTACAGCGAGCCGGTGTGGACGATGATGAAGCGCCGCTTTCCCATCTCGCTCTTCTACGGCATCGTCTCCATCTTGCTGACCTATCTCGTTTGCATCCCGCTGGGTGTGTTGAAGGCGATCAAGCACCGCACGCCCACGGACACCGCCACTTCAGTGCTGATCTTCTTTGGCTACGCCATCCCGGAGTTTGTGCTGGGCGTGTTCCTGATGGTGATCTTTGCCGCTCGGCTGCGCTGGTTTCCGCTGGAGGGTTTTGTGAGCGCGAACTTCTCAGAGCTGGGCTTTTTCGGCAAAATCTACGATCTCCTGCACCACGCCTTTCTGCCGCTGTGCTGCTACATGGTGGGCAGCTTTGCAGGGCTGACGATGCTGGTGAAAAACAACCTGCTGGATCAGCTGGCCAGCGACTACGTGCGCACCGCCGTGGCCAAGGGCGTGGAGTACAAGCGCGCCGTGATCGGCCATGCGCTGCGGAATTCCTTCATCCCCGTGGGTGCCACCATGGGCCAGGCACTGACAGTGCTGGTGGCGGGCAGCTTCCTGGTGGAGCGCATCTTTGACATCGACGGCTTCGGCCTCATGGGCTTCAACGCCCTGCTGGAGAAAGATTACCCCATCGTCATGGCCACCGTCACGGTCAGCGGGCTGCTGCTCATGCTGGGCAACGTGCTCTCCGACATGATCACCGCGCGGCTGGACCCCCGCATTCGTTTTGAGTGATGAACCGCAAACTCTCCATCGCTGCCATCATCGTCGGTGCACTTGCCATTCTTGGCGAGTTGTGCGGGCTGCTGCTTCCCACCGTTTCCTGGTTCTTTGGCGTTGGCCCAAAGTTTGGCTGGGCCAGTTCTGTGCTGCTCATCGCAGGAGGCATTCTCGGCCTGCGGTTTTTACCACGTGAAATCCGCTGGACGCCGGTGACGTTGCAGCGCTTCCGCCGTTTCCGCAGCATCGGCCGTGGCTGGTGGTCGTTCCGCATTCTGCTGGTGCTCATCGCGCTGGCGCTGCTTGATCAGGCGCTGGTGGGCAGGCGCGCGCTGATGGTGCGCTGCGATGGCAAAACGTATTTCCCTGCTTTTGTACAGAAGCGCTATCAGGCGAAGGACTTTGGCCTGACCGGAGAGCAGGAGGCCAATTACCGCGAGCTCAAGGAACGCCTGGCGGCTGAGAAGCGCGGCTTTGTCCTCATGCCGCTGGTGCCGTGGGATCCCGTGCTGGACACCGACTCCCTGCAATCCATCTCCCTGGAGCAACGGGATGGAAAATGGTATAAGCCTGGCGATGCCGAGGCCTACTCAGGCCGCGCTCAAAAATTCTACAACGACACGCCGGTGCAGAAGCACACGGACAGCCGCTTTCGCCGCGGCGTGCCGGATGGCGAATCGCTCGGCTACACACGCAACGGCGCGCTGGCCGTCTCCGCTTTCTACAAGGCGGGCACCAAGGAGCGCGAAAGATGGACGGGCGAAATGCCACAGGAGGAATTTGAGAAAGCAGCGACCACATCCTACCAGATGATTGTTTACCCGGCCATTCCGCCGCTGTGGAAGGCAGGCCACTACCTGGGCACCGACAGCCGTGGCTGGGATGTGCTGGCGCAGATCTACGGCGGCTGGCAGCTCAATCTGAAGGCCATCCTGCTCTACGTTCTCTTCACCTATGGTGTGGGTACCCTGATCGGCCTGCTCATGGGCTATCTGGGCGGGGTGTTCGACATCGCCATGCAACGCTGCATCGAGATCCTCGATGAGCTGCCTTTCCTCTACATTGTGATGATCCTCATCAGCATCATTGGCGTGGCAAACATGAACCTGCTGGTGTTGCTGGGAGTGATTTGCTTCTTCTCCTGGACGAGCCTGACCTACTCCCTGCGCGCGCTGGCCTACAAGGAGAAGGAGCGCGACTACGTCTCCGCCGCGCGTCTGCAGGGCGCCAGCACCTGGCGCATCCTCACGCGCTACCTGCTGCCCAACATGCTGGCCACCATCGTGACAAAGATCCCCTTCAGTGTGGCCGCCATCATCTCCTCCCTGACCGCACTGGCCTTCCTGGGCTTTGGCTTGCCGGAGACCTACCCGCAGTGGGGCTGGCTGTTTGACGACGGCACCAGCCATCTCTCCGCCGTGTGGATCTCGCTCTCGATGTTCACCGCAATGGTCTTCATCCTCCTGCTCGTCACCTTTGTGGGAGAGGCACTGCGCGAGGCCTTTGATCCGAAGAAGTTCACCACCTATCAATGAAGCTTTTCGTTCCTCGTTCTCTGCTGGCCTTCTCCGCCGCGCTGCTGCTCGGCGGTGCGCTGCATGCCGCAGACTTCCCACCCTATGACGGCACCAAGGAGCGCGAGGCCTTCTGGAGCTTTTACAACAAGAAGGTGCTCGCCGATCTCCAAGGTCAGGAAAAAGACCTGCCAAGCCTGATTGCCAAGGAAGCCGATGCCGCCAAAAAGGCCGAGCTAGAGACCCAGTTGCAGACCGTGCGCGAACGTCTGAAAAAGCCGGAGTACTTCACCTTTGCCAAACCAGAGGACATCCCGGCGGATCTGAAATGGGAGAACGGCATGGCCGAACCGGAGATCGGTGACCCCAACGCCAAAAAAGGCGGCACCATGCGCCTGTACATCCTCTCCTTTCCACCCACGCTGCGCGTGCTGGGAGAGAACAGCAACAGCTCCTTCCGCGGCTATCAGTACGACGATGTGGAGATGGGGCTGATCAATCTGCACCCGGAAACCGGGCGCGTCATCCCCGGCATCGCCAAGGAGTGGGCGGTGGCGCCGGACAACCGCACGGTGTACTTCCGGATCGACCCGGACGCGACCTTTTCCGACGGCACGCCGATCGAAGCGGACGACTTCTTCAACCAGTTCTACATGCAGCTGAGCGAGTACCCGAAGAACCCCTTCGGCAACCAGTGGTACTCGGAGAACTACGCCAACATCACGCGTTACGATGCGCGCACGCTTTCCATCTCTCTCACGGAGCCCAAACCGCTCGCGGCCTACTACGTGAACACCTCGCCGATGTCCCGGCGCTTTTACGCGGAGTTTGGCCCGGACTTTGAGCAGCGCTACCAGTGGCGCTGCCGGCCCACCTCGGGCCCCTATGTCATCCGCGAGGAGGACATTCATTTCGGCAGAGACATCGCCCTGAGCCGCGTGAAAGACTGGTGGGCGCGAGACAAGAAGTTTACGCGTTACCGCTTCAATGTCGATCACATCGTGTACCGAGTGGTGCGGCTGCAGGAGAAGGTGATGGAGCTCTTCCGCCAGGGAGAGATCGACGTGGAGGAGCTCATGATGGGCATCCCGGAATACTGGTATGAGCGGATGGAGATTCCCGAGGTGCACAAGGGCTACATCCAGAAGACCAAGTTTTACAACATCTGGCCGGGCTCCCATGCGGGGCTGTGGCTGAACTGCGCCATGCCACCGCTGAACAATAAGGACGTACGCCTCGGGCTGAGCTACGCCACGAACTACCAGAAAGTCATCGACTTTGACCTGCGCGGCGACTTCCAGCGCCTGACCTGCTTCAGCAAGGGGTTTCCGCTTATCGGAGATCCACCCATCACTGCCCGTCCCTTTGATGTGGAGAAAGCGCGCGAGCACTTTGCCAAGGCCGGATACACCAAGCTGGGCAATGACGGCGTGCTGGTGAATGACAAAGGAGAGCGCCTGTCTCTGACGATCCTTCACCGTAAAACCGAGATCGTTCAGCGGGTGATGCAGCGCCTCAAGGAAGAGGCGCTGAAGGCAGGCCTGGAATACAAGCTCGAAGGCCTGGAAAGCACCGCCTACTTTCAGAAGGCCACGCAGAAAAAGCACCAGATCGCCTCCGTGGCCTTCAGCGTGACGCCGCCTATTCCGGATCACTACCAAGCCTGGCACTCCAAAGATGCGCTCATGGAAGACGGCAAGACGCCGCGACCCAACACCAACAACCTTTCCTGCTTTGCCGATCCACGGATGGACAAATTCTGTGAGGATGAACGCCACGCGACGACGATCGAGGAGATCCGCAAGGCTTCCTGGGGCGCGGACCAGATCATCTACGACGAAGCGCCCTGGATCCCGGCCTACGAGCAGAACTACTACCGCTGCGCCTACTGGCGCTGGGTGAAGTGGCCGGAGAAGACCTTCAACGTGGCCGTCAGCGAGCTGCCAATGTCCAACCACGTGCACTGGATCGACGAAGATGTGAAACGCGAAACCGAGGCCGCCATGCGCAGCGGCAAATCCTTTCCGGAAACCGACCTGGTCTTTGACCAAAACCTCAAAGCAGGAGGAGCCAAGTGATGCCTGCCCCGATCCTCGATGTCCGCAACCTGCGCGTCGGTTTTCAAACCGACAACGGCCTGCTCACCGCCGTGGACGATGTGAGTTTCAGCCTCGAAGCCGGCAAGACGCTTGGCCTTGTGGGCGAAAGCGGCTGCGGCAAAAGCGTGACCTCCATGAGCCTGATGCGCCTGCTGCCCCAGCCTGCGGGCCGCATCCTTAATGGCGAGGTGCTGCTGGAGGGCAGGGACCTGGCCACGCTGCCGATCGAGGACATGCGCAAGATACGCGGCAACGACATCGCCATGATCTTCCAGGAGCCGATGACCGCGCTGAACCCCGTCGAACGCGTGGGTACACAGATCATAGAGGCCATCCAGCTCCATGAGCCCACCACACCGGACAAGGCGCTGAAGCGTGCCGTGGAGCTGATGGAGTGGGTGGGCATTCCTGCGCCGGAGCAACGCGTGAACGAATACCCGCACCAGCTCAGCGGCGGCATGCGCCAGCGCGTGATGATCGCCATGGCACTGTCCTGCCACCCGAAAGTGCTCATCGCCGACGAACCCACCACGGCGCTGGATGTGACCGTGCAGGCGCAGATTCTCGACCTCCTTAAACGCCTGCAAAAGGAGACCGGCATGGCGGTCATCCTCATTACCCACGACCTCGGCGTGATCGCCGAAACCTGCGATGATGTGGCCGTGATGTACGCCGGGCGCATTGTGGAGCGCGGGCCGGTGCAGGACATCTTTGCGCGGCCACTGCACCCCTACACGCAGGGCCTCATCCGCTGCCTGCCCAAGCTGGACCATCCGCCCAAGACCGCACTGCCGGTGATTCCTGGCATGGTTCCCAGCCTGCGCGACATGCCCGTTGGCTGCCGCTTTGCCTCGCGCTGTCCCAACAAGCATAGCAGCGACGTCACCTCCGCCCGCCAGCCCTGGAAGGAATGCGGCAGCGGCCACGGCGTGGAAGCCTGCGCCTGCTTTGCGTCCCAACTCTCCGCCTCAGCCTCATGAGCCTCCTGACCGTACAAAACCTCAAGATGCACTTCCCCGTGCGCGGCGGCGTCTTCTACACCACCCAGGCGGTGTGCAAGGCAGTGGACGGCGTGAGCTTTGCCCTGGAGCCGGGCGAAACGCTCGGCCTCGTGGGCGAAAGCGGCTGCGGCAAATCCACCGTAGCGCGCTCCGTGGTGCGGCTGCTCAAGCCGACCGCCGGCAGCGTGAATTTCAACGGCACCGACATCTCCACGCTCTCCCAGAGCGCGCTGCGCTCTGTGCGGCGCGAGATGCAGATGGTTTTCCAGGACCCGGCCGAGTCTCTCAATCCTCGTCACACCATCGGCCAGATTTTGGAGGAGCCTTTTGTCATTCAAAAAATGGGCACCCGTGCGGAGCGCAGCGAGTGGGTGGCTGAATTGCTCCAGCGTGTGGGACTGCCAACAGACGCCGCATATCGCTATCCCTTTGAGTTCAGCGGCGGTCAGCGCCAGCGCATTGGCATCGCCCGTGCACTGGCTCTCAAGCCCAAGCTTATTGTCTGTGACGAGCCCGTTTCGGCGCTCGATGTCTCGGTGCAGGCGCAAGTTTTGAACCTGCTGCTGGAACTGCAACGCGACTTTGGCCTAGCCTACCTCTTCATCGCCCACGATCTCAGCATCGTGAAGCACATGAGCGACCGCGTGGCGGTCATGTACCTGGGCAAGATCGTGGAGCTGGCTCCAGCCGCCGAGCTGTATCAAAACCCGCGCCACGCCTACACCAAGGCGCTGCTGGATGCCATCCCGGTGGCGGACCCCACACAGCGACGTGTGCGCCAGCTCCTGCGCGGCGACGTGCCCTCTCCGATCAATCCGCCGGCCGGCTGCGCCTTCGGCCACCGCATGAAGCACCCAAGCTGGCAGCAGAGCGTGAGCATGGATCTCACGCTCAAAGAGATCTCTCCAGGACACTTTGTGCAGCCGTGTCCGTGCTGCACTTGAGGCAGAGTGCTGCGGGCCTATCCTGCCCGCAGCTAAAGTCTGGGATCAGATTGGGGTGCAGTCCGTATTAGACCAGATCCGCACGCGTGAACGCAGCCACCACAGGGTAACCTTTGTCTTCGATGGCGGCGCGGCCGCCTTCGGAGCGGTCAACCAGGATCAAAGCGAAGGCCACCTTGCCGCCCTCAGCCTCAATGGCCTCAATGGCCTTCAGGGTGGAGCCGCCGGTGGTGATGACGTCATCCACCACCACAACGGGCTGCTCGGTGATGAAATTCCCCTCGATCCGCTTGCCACGGCCGTGGCCCTTGGGCTCCTTGCGCACCACAAAGGCCTGCACCGGTGTCGGGTCTCCGGCAAGACTGGAGCTCATGGCCACTGCGAGGGTGATGGGGTCGGCGCCCATGGTAAGGCCGCCGAGGGAGCCGATGCTCAGGCCGCGCTTCGCTTCTTCCTGGCGCAGCAGATCATGTAGCACCCGGCCCACGAGGACCGCACCGCGTGCGTCCAGGGTGGTCACGCGGCAGTCCACGTAGAGATCGCTCTCCTGGCCGGAGGCGAGGGTGAATTTACCTGTCTTGACGGACTTGGCTTTGAGGATCTGGCGGAGTTCTTCGCGGTCTTTCTGGAGGGACATAGGAACCTCCAAATAAGGGGGGATGCCCTGGAATGACAAGTGCTTTGAAAAAGATGACTTACATCAGATGCCTTCTGCGATTGACACGAAAAACCTTTCAACGCTACTTCTAAGAGAGATGATTTTTCTGACCAAAGCGAAGTATTTATTTTTCTTGCTGCTGGCAGGCTTTTTCTCCGTGTCCACCCTCGGAGCCGCGCCTCCCTCATGGTATCAACCTCCTGTCGGCGAGCTGCGGTTGCAGCGTGACACGGCGGTGACCTCCGCAGGACACTACTCCCAAACGGCCGGGAAGATCGTTCTGCGCCCTGAGCTGGCGGCTTCCAAGCCATCGACGCTGGAGATGTCATTTGGCAAAGGCACACACATCACGGCGACGACCTTTGATGTCGGAGCGGGAGGGCGGCTGGTCTTCCGCGAATGTCAGCTCAACCAGGTGGCGATATCATGCCAGCCGGGCGGGGAGATCCACTTTGAAAACTGCGCCATGGTGCAGGTCTATTTTGCCAGCAGCACCGGCCCGGAAGGCACACAGACAGCCAAGCCTTATGTGAGGCTCAAAGACTGCACTCTCAGCCAGGTCACGATGGAATCACCGACGGCCGTAGGCGTGGCAGCCACCAACTGCCGCATCACGCAAAGCGATCTTTATGGCACTGACAAGGATGCTGCCAACCAGAGATCCAACTTTGGCGAGAGTGTCTTTTCCGCATGCAAGATCTTCTCCCCCGAGTTCATCGTCTGCACCAACAAATGCTGTTACAGAGACTGTGAGCTCACAACGGACTTTCCGCAGGATTTTGCCATGTACCTGCCCAAACCAGTGCTGGTGCTGGTTTCGTGGCAAGGCATCCATCCCGTCACATTGCCGGACAGAGCAGGAATGGCCGTCTTTCGATCCATCGATGTGACTGCGGTGCTCGAAGCCGCCGGGACCACGAAAGGTGGGCCGGCCTTGAGCTCCTCTCCGGCCCCGGGCAAAAGCCTGACCGAGGTCGCAGAAATGGTGCCCGTGAACATCCCTGCCTCCCAACAGATGGGTAGTGATGCGATTGCCGGAGTGGCGGTCGCAGGTCTGAGCTTCAAATCCCGCCTGACCCAGGTCAACGGCCTGCTCATTTCCCAGCTCTCCACCGGTGGCGAGGCCGGGCAGGTCACGCGCATGAGCCTCTCGGCCCTGCCTACTTCTCAGTCCCGAGCGCCCTCCTCGCTCAAGTTCAACCAGAACGTGGGCGACAGCATGTTCAAAGCGCTCAACGAGGTCAGCAAGTTTTCGCAGCTGCGTCATGGCGGCTGGCCGATGGGGTATTCGCTGGAGATCGGCTTTGAGGACAAGTATGTCGGCAAGGACGGACCCTCCGCTGCCGTGGCCTGCGCCCTGCTTCTCGAAGCGGCCATCACCGGTAAGAAATGGGATCCTGCTTTTGCCGTCACCGGAGACATGAATGCCGACGGCAGCGTCCAGCCCATCGGCGGCGTCCAGGCCAAGATCCGCGGCGCCACCAAGGGCGACTGCAAGATCGTGGCTGTGCCTGTGAAGAATGAGGTCGCCGTCTCCGACATCCTGGTTCAGCAGGGCCCGGCTCCGCTGGTGGGCATCACCGTCTTTGGCATCAAGACCTTTGACGATGCCCTGGCTCTGGCCGATCCCGAGAAGCCGCTGGCTCTGCAGAATGCGCTGACCGACTTTGACAACATGCGCTCGGTGATGATGCGGGACCCGCGCCAGATCACCCAGCTGCTGCGCACCCCGCATGCCGCCCAGCGCCTGCAGGCTCTGCTGACTGCCGCCCCCAACTGCTACTCCGCCAAGTACCTGCTCATGTACCTGCAGGGCCGCACCCCGCGCACGCTCTCCATCGGCGGCTCCATCGAGGCGGCGCAGAACAACGCCCAGGCCGTCGTCTCCGCCATTGACCATGACGTGGACTCCAACGTCTCCAGCCTCAAGGGCGACGAACTCGGCAACAGCCTGAATAAACTGCGCCAGCTGCGCCCGCTGCTGGATGCACGCGTGTGGCCGTATGTGGATGGCCTGATAGCCTATGGCGAGGTGATCCGTGGTGCGCTGCTCAACCCGGTGCGCTCCGGAGCCCGCTACACGGACCTGGTCAGCAAGGCCAACAAAGCCGCAGGGGCCACCAAGGCCGCGTATGACAAGCTGATCAACGACGCGCAGGTGCGTGAGGAACTGGGGCTGTAGGCTCCGGCTCTGGCAAGAAATGGCGGTGAGATCTTGGCGGCATCCTTTGCTGGTGCACCGCCGTGGCCGTGGCCTGAGATTTCGTATTTGATCGCAAACTGGCCATTCTTTGAGATTGACGATTATTTCACAGAAGTGCCTAATGCGCGTTCCGCATGAAAATTGGATTTATTCTTTTCGCTTTAGTTCTTTTATTGATGCTGGCTTGGAAGAGGGACATGCTGCCCGAGTCATTGCGGAAGTGGAATCCCGTAGGAGCTCATACGGATGGAGCGCCTGCTACTGGAGGAGGGAACACCCCTGCGCCAGCCAGCCAGGCTTTGGCATCACCTCAGCCCCTGGTCCCTGCTCCTACCCCTGCTCCAGCTGAGAAGGGAGTGCCCGCTTTTCGTTCCCGCCAGACGAGCGTGAATGGACTGCTGATTGCCCAGCTGAGCGGCGGAGAGGCGGGACAACTTACGCGAATTAATCTCACGGCCCTGCCTACCCTGGGTGACGCAAATTCAACGTTGAGGTTCAACCAAGACGTGGGGAATGACATGCTCAAAGCCCTGAATGAGGTGAGCAGGTTTTCCAAGCTACGCCACAACGGCTGGCCGTTGGGCCATGTCCTTGAGATCGGCTTTGATGACAAGTATGTGCCCAAAGACGGACCTTCTGCGGCGGTAGCCTGCGCTCTGCTGCTGGAAGGATCCCTGACCGGCAAGGAGTGGGATCCGAGCTTTGCAGTCACGGGAGACATGAACTCCGACGGCAGTGTGCAGCCTATCGGCGGCGTGGCCGCCAAAATCCGTGGCGCAACGAAGGGCGCCTGCAAAATCGTGGGAGTGCCCGCAAAAAACGAAAAGGCCGTGGCAGATGTCCTTGTCACAGACGGCCCGACACCGCTGGTGGCCATCGCCGTTTTCAGCCTGTCAAAATTCGACGATGCCCTGGCGCTGGCCAATCCCGAACGCCCCGCGGCTTTGCAAACGGCGCTGGCCAACTTTGACAGCATGCGCGCGGTGATGATGCGCAATCCGCAGCAGCTCGTGCCGCTTCTGCGCAATCCGCACGCAGTGCAACGCCTGCAGGCGCTCTACGCGGCAGCGCCAAACTGCCTGTCCGCCAAATATCTGCTGATGTATCTGCAGGGAAACACACCCCGTAGTCTGTCCATTGCTGGCTCGATCGAGGCTGCGGAAAACAGCGCCAAGTTCATCATCACAGCCATCAGTCATGACATCGATGGCAATGGCATCAGCCGCTTGAATGGAGACGAGCTTGGCGGCAGCCTGAACAAGCTCCGCCGTCTGCGGCCCATGCTTGATTCGCGGGTATGGCCCTATGTGGATCACATGATCAATTTTGCCGACGTCATCCGCACCTCCATGAGCAACCCGCCCACTCGGGGCAGCGCCCGCTTCCTTGACATGGTGAGCCGTGTGCGTAGCGCGGCTGGCGGTGCCAAGGCCGCTCATGAAAAGCTGATGAATGATCCGCAAGTGAGAGAAGAGCTCGGACTGTAGCCTTCTTCCTCGGCTCCAGCCTACGCCCTCAGACCTGCTTTCACGGATCGTGGTATTATTCCGCCTGGGGCTCGCCGTCGTCGCTTTGCGCAGCAGCTGCCGTCTCGGCGTCGGAATCTGCCGGTGCCTCCGCGCCTTCTGATTCAGCCGCCGCCTCCGCAGCGGATTCGTCGGTGGTCTGATCTTCTGCGGCTTCCTCGCTGGCTTCAGATTCTTCTGCCTCTGCCAGACTGGCAGCAGCTTCCTCTGGGACAGGATCGACGCTTTCGGCAGCAGCATCTGCAGGCGCAGCGGGATCAGCAGCAGGCACCACGCCGTCCACGGTCAGGGTCACACCTACAGCTTTGGCGGCATCGGCCGCAGGACCACCGAAGGCGAGGAGGGTGGCAACTTCATCCTGCATGTCGGCGATCTCGTCGAGGCGCAGCTCGGGATCTCGCACGATGAAGATCTCGCCGGTCTTCTTGTTTTCGTAGAAGAGCATTTTGGCGCCATCCACCTCCTTCTCGGCGGTCTGGGTGATCTGGCGTTTGCGCTCCAGCATGAGAGCTAGGATGTAGCGGGCGTTTTCGGTGCGGGGGTCGCCTTCTTCGATGAAGCGCTGCAGCAGGGCCTGGGCGCTCTCCTTGGGGGCGATCTCGGGCTTGGCCTCGGCCAGCACCTTCTGGTAGCGCGTCTTCCAGGCGGCGATGGGCTTGCGCTGCTCCTGCTCCTGAGCCCAGGCCTCGGCGCAGACGTCGCGACGCACGTATCCGTTTTCCTCGGGGTCAAAGTAAACGGAGGTGTGGAAGAGCTCGCCGTCCTCAAAGGGGCGCTGGGTGACGGCGCAGGTGTGGGCGCGGCTGCGGATGGACCAGTTTTGCTGCATCGGCTTTCTTTAAAGTTTCAGGCGCGGACTTTCAAGTAGCGGAGGCTCCGGCGGTGCGGCGGTTGCGCGGGCGGGCGATCTGCGGGGCGGACTTCTTTTTGAAGAGGCGCAGCTTGAAGCTGGGCAGATCGCGGTTGGCGGAGCGGTAGTAGAAGAGCACCAGCCCCAGGCCACCGAAGATCATATGCGGGATCCACACCGTCAGCCAGGTGGGCAGATGCCCGCCTTTGCCCAGGTTGAGGAAAAGATTGTTGGTAAACATGAAGATGAAGAAGAGAAAGACACTGACGGCGATGCCTCCCACTGAGCCGCGGCGGGAGTAGGCCACACCCAGCGGCGCGGCCACCAGCAGCAGCGCCATGGGCTGCCAAGGCAGGGCAAAGCGGTGCCAGAGGTGCGTGCGGAAGGGGGCCAGCTTGTCGTCTGCGGCCTTGGGGTGCGCGCGCAGGTAGGACAGCAGCTCAGGCACGCCCATGAAGTCCGGCCGCAGCGCGTAGCTGACGAGGCTCCAGGGAGTCTCCTCGATGCCCGGCACCTGCAGCACAGGCTGCCCGTTTCGGTCCTTGGGAAAGGTCCGGATGTCCACCACGCTGCCGTTTTCGTAGATGAGCTCCTTGCCGTCGTAGAAGCGCCAGCCGTTGCGCGAGGACCAGCCTACCGAGGGGGCGATGATGGTGCGCAGGGGCTGGCCGTCCTTGGTTTCCTCCCGGATCTGCACCTCGTGCATGCGCTCCGCCCCGCTGCGCATGGAGAAGGGGAAGGTGCCCACATACCAGGTGCGGTGGCTCTGCTCGTCATGAAACATGATCTGGGAGGCCATGATGGAGTCAGCCGCATGCACGCTCATGGCGCGGAAGACGGCCTCCCGGTTTCCCTCCGCACGCGGGCCCCAGTAGTAGTTGGCCGCCATGTTCAGCAGGCAGGCGTAGATGCCGCACAGGAAGATGGGGCTGAGCACGCGCAGCAGGCTGCGCCCGGTGCCCAGCATGGAGATGAGCTCATTGGCGCGGGACATGCGCGTGAGCGAGTACAGCACCGCGAGCAGCAACGCCGCCGGCAGGATCTGCGTGTACACAAAGGGGATCATGCTCAGGTAGAAGGAGATCACCCGCAGCGGGCCCACCTTCGACTCCTGGAAGTCCTTCATGTTGTCCAGCAGATCCATGATGATCCACAGCGTGAAGAAGGACACAAAGCAGAACACCAGCGGGTGCAGGAAGGTACGCAGCGTGTAGCGCTCCAGCACTCCGATACGCCGGTAGTAGTGCAGCACAAAGGGCACCGAGAGGTACACCAGCGCGATGCACGCGAGCTTGAACGCAAAGGCCACCGGCACCGGCGGCTCGCCGATCTCCGTCATGTGCGCATGGGCGATGTAATCGACCAGCTCGCTGGCGATGGACCACAGCGCGATGGACACGGAGGAAATGGTGGCCGGCAGCATGAGGCGGCGCAGATCTCCCCAGCGGCGCCAGACCACCAAGAGCAGCACCGGCACGCCCAGCTGCACCCACAGGTTGAGGTAAGGCAGCACGCGGGACAGCACCAGGATGCCCTCCGGCACATCCATCTGCGCCTGCTGGGCCTGCTGCATGGCCATGTCCACACCGTCATCCGGGTGTGTGCGGTGCCAGCCCGTCATCATGGAGATGACCAGCAGCACGATGGCCACCGCAAACGAGCTCCGCCCGATGTAGGGGAGTTCACGCGCCTTTTGCCAGGCCTCGTTGATCTTTTGCAGCCACTGCTTCATGCCAAGGGAGCCCGGAGAGTCGTTTAAAGCCCCCGATGCGTCAAGCTGCACGGTCCTGCCATGAGTGGTTCTGGTGCGGATTCTTCCCCTGAGAATGAATCTAAAAAGAAGCCCGGAGACCTCGCGGTGCTCCGGGCTTCGGATGAGTTGGATCTTGTACGGATGCGGCCAGATCAGTTCAGGTCCAGGCAAACGCCTTCGACGGTGCTGCGGGCAAAGATCTTGCCATTGGCCAGGATGGGGTAGCTCCAGACCTTGCCGTCCAGCACGTCCTTGCGGGCCACTTCCTTGTAGCCGGCGGGGGAGGCCTCGGCGACGACGATCTCGCCCTTGTCGCTGGTGGCGATGACCTTGTCTCCTGCCAGAATGACCTGGCCGGGGCCAAAGCCCTTCTCTGCCCACTTGTCTTCGCCAGTGCGGATGTCCACGCAGGCCAGGGGGCCCGCGCCGTATTCCTTGAAGCTGAACATGCCGTAGAGGTAGCCGTCCTTCACCACCGGGGTGCTCCAGTGGTTGAAGCACTGGTTTTCACGACGCCAAATTTGAGTGGCCTCCAGCTTGCTGCCGCTCTTGCTGATCTTGAAGGCACCAGCGCCCACGCCGTAGCCGGCGGAGCAGTATACGATGTCTTCAAACACCACGGGGGAGGCGGCGGTGCTGACCTTGTAGGGGAAGGCGGCGCGCCAGATCACATCGCCCTTCTGTGGATTCACGGCCACGAGGCCGGTCTGCGTGAAGAAGATGGCCTGGTGCACGCCCAGGATGTCTGCCAGCACGGGGGTGGCGTGGGTCATCTTGTCGTCCTCGCCCTTCCACACCACTTTGCCGGTGTTCTTGTTCAGGCCGATCAGCGCCTGGCCTGCACCACCGCCGGCCAGCAGCAGCACATCGCCATCGATCACCGGAGAGGCGGCGTTTTCCCACTTGATCTGCACGCCGGCGTTTTCCTTCATCACATCGTGCTTCCAAACTTCCTTGCCGGTGGCGGCATCAAAGCAGAAGACGCCCAGCATGGAATCGATGGCATAGACCTTGCCGCCATTCACCACGGGAGTGGAGCGGGAGCCGTCGCCGCCTTTGTTATCAGGCGTGCCGGCGTCGCCGCCGCCGTCATACTTGGGCACCACGCTCAGGGGCTTGCTCCAGAGTTGCTTGCCGGTCTTTTCATCCAGGCAGGCGAGCATTTCCCCGCTGTTGCCATCGCTCTCGCCAGTGACGAGCGTGTAGGCTTTGCCGCCTGCCACGGCAAAGGAGCTGAAGCCATTGTTTGTGGGCGATTTCCAGACCTGCTTGAGGCTCCATTTGGAATTAGCCACGGCGGGCACGATGCCGTTGCCGGAAGGTCCGCGGAAGGTGCCCCAGTCAGAGGAGTCGGCGGAGAAGGCGGTCGTGGCCATGGCCAGACCGAGTACGGTGGTGATGTGGGTGCGTGTCATGCGAGGAAAAAAGGGGAACGGGGGAGGTGGTGCGGCTCTATCGTGCAGCATCGTCACAAGAATGAACAAGGCTGCGGAAGATTTGTATTAAAACGCGAACGAGCGCGAATGTCCACGAGTGAGCGCGCAGACGACCAGCGATCTTCGTGAAAATTCACGGGTATGCCTCGTCATTCGCGGCAGGAGGCCCTGCTGCTTGTATGAGACTCGTGCCTTAGTACTTTCCTCGCCAATCAGGTCAGCGAAGCAGCGGCATCACTCCACCGGCTTGCGTGAGCGCGGCTCGCGGGCCTGGGTGTCGGGAGCACCGGCGGTGGTGACAAAGGGGCCGTCGGCCATCGGAGCCACACGGGTGAAGCCCACGTCCGGCATGTCGCTCGGCTTGCCTTCCAGGGGGAAGTCTTTGCGCAGCGGGAAGAAGGGGTAGCCTTCCCACATCAGGATGCGGCGCATGTCGGGATGGCCGCTGAACTTGATGCCCATCATGTCGTACACCTCGCGCTCGTGCCAGTTGGCGGTGGGCCAGATGTCGCTCACGGTGGGCACTTCCACGTCTTCAGCCACCGGAGTGCGTACGCGCAGGTACTGCAGGTGGCCGTAGCCATAGAGCTCATACACCATCTCAAAGCGCGGCTCCTTGCCCATGTAGTCCAGGCTGGAGACGTCGATCAGGTAGTCAAAGTTCAGCTCGTCATGGCAGTAGCAGAGCAGGGGCTTGGCGCTGGCCAGCTTGACCACGAGGGTGTGCTCTCCGCGGAACTCCTTCGTCTCCAGCACGGCATCGCCGAACTTTTGCTTCAGGGCTTCGACCATTTGGGCGGCATTCATGAGTGGATGAAAAGGAAAGGGGTTCGTCGTTCCGGCGCGCAGATCAGGCCGTCAGTTCGGCGATGAGCTCCTTTTTCTGCTCCACAAAGGAGTGCTCGGTTTCGATCTTGTGCTGCAGGCGCATGAGGCCTTCCAGCAGCGCCTCGGGGCGCGGAGGGCAGCCGGAGATGTAAACGTCCACCGGAATAAGCTGGTCGATGCCCTGCAGCACGGCGTAGCTGCGGTACATGCCGCCGCTGGAGGCGCAGGCACCCATGGCGATGCACCACTTGGGCTCCGGCATCTGGTCCCAGATGCGCTTCACCGCCAGGGCCATCTTGTAAGTCACCGTGCCGGCCACGATCATCACGTCGGCCTGGCGGGGGGAAAAGCGCATCACCTCCGCACCGAAGCGGCTGAGGTCATAACGGCTGCAAGCGGCGGCCATCATCTCAATGGCGCAGCAGGCCAGGCCCATCGGCATCGGCCACATGGAGTTCTTGCGCATCCAGTTGATGGCGGCGTCCATCTTGGTGAAGATGACATTGCCTTCGACTTTGGAATCGTAGGCAGCAACGGTGGATTCAGCAGGGGCGACCATGGGAGTCAGGGGAGATTTTGGGACCTTGAGAATTACGCCCCCGGCGCAGGGGCGGCAAACAGATTGTGAAATATTTCACAAAGGAGGGTTAGGGCGACGGCGGGGGGTCATCTTCACGGCTTCATGGAGTGTTCTCTCAAAGACATTTTTCCCAAACCGGCGGGTAATCTCGGCCTCCATGATTTCATTATAATATTGCGCGTGGCTTGCCACACGACTGCCCACCATGCACCCGCCCACCCCACGTTGCATGATGCCATACCGTTCCTTCAAGAGCCTGCTGTAGGTGTTGTCCCACGGAGTAGGCAGTCCCATGACCTCCAACACCAGTTTGCCAGCTCTCAAATCTCTTCGCGCATCCGCACGCCCCCCGACCTTCCCCACCCAGCCGCCGATGGAGGAACAGGCACAGAGCATCATAACCGCGCCACCCAAAGCTGTCTTGAGGAGAAACATACCGCGCATGATGCCCCTCACCTCCTCTTTCACAAGGTCAGACCGTTGCCCAGGAACATCGAAATCTGGATTCACGCCACAGGCAGCGGCCCGGCGGCCACCAGCTTCTTCTGGCGCGAATCCACCGCCAGATTCAGCCCCTCAAGACTGCGTGCTCCGAGCAGCAGATCGCCTTTTCTCAGCAAAGACGACCTCATCAACGGTGACAGCCTTGTCCACCCGCACCTTGGCAAAGCCCACGCTGCGGGTGATCTGCTGTCCGTTCGCCATCACAAAGGCCAGATCCTTCTTCTCCCGCTTCACGCCGATCTTTTCCAGCGTGGTCGCAGGCACCCAGGTGGACTCGCTGCCGGTGTCCACAAGCATCTTCGGGATCGTTGCCGCCTGCTCACGATCCACGACGTTTTCAATCTTGGCTGCGGCACGGCAGATTCCCATGGTGTGAACCATGCAAACATGCCTGTGGTTTGGAAAGCTGATTTCTGCGCAGCGACAAACCCTGCGCATTCCCTGGGCCTGTTTCCCGCGAGGACGCGGAAAACGGCACGCGGGACGCGTGCGCTCCATGTCCCCAAATGTGCCAAATGCCAGCGCAATTGTGCCACGCTTTGGCACTTTGGCACAGTTTGGCACAATTTTTGGCTCTGTGTCACTTTTCGAGATAGCCGATCAAATCGCTGATTATCAGTGCTTTGCATCTCCAAAACCCCACTTGGCACGGCTCTAGCCAAGGAATAACCACCAAAACCCTCAGTCACACCCTTTTCCCCCAACCCCAAAACCATGAGCAAAATCCTCGGCATTGACCTCGGCACCACCAACTCCTGCATGGCCGTCCTCGAAGGCGGCAAGGCCACGGTGCTGGAAAACAGCGAAGGCGCACGCACGACGCCTTCCATCGTCGCCTTCACCAAAAGCGGCGAACGCGTCGTCGGTCAGGCCGCCAAGCGCCAGGCCGTGACCAACCCCCGCAACACCGTCTTCTCCGTGAAGCGCCTGATGGGCCGCAAGTTTGCTGAACTCACCGAAGCCGACAAGCGCATGCCCTACAAGATCGTGGCCGCCAGCAACGGCGACGCCCACGTGCAGGTGGAAGTCGGCGGCGAAACCAAGACCTACTCCCCTCAGGAAGTCAGCGCCATGATCCTCTCCAAGCTGAAGGCCGACGCTGAGGCCAAGCTGGGCGAAACCATCACCGACGCTGTCATCACCGTCCCCGCCTACTTCAATGACTCCCAGCGCAACGCCACCAAGGCTGCTGGTGAAATCGCCGGCCTGAACGTGCGCCGCATCATCAACGAGCCTACCGCCGCCTCCCTGGCCTACGGCCTCGAAAGCAAGTCCGACGAAAAGATCGCCGTGTATGACCTTGGCGGTGGTACCTTCGACATCTCCGTCCTCGAAATCGGCGACGGCGTCTTTGAAGTGCTGGCCACGGACGGCGACACCCACCTGGGTGGTGACGACTGGGACAACACGCTGATCACCTGGATCGTCAACGAGTTCAAGAGCGACAGCGGCATCGACCTCAGCGGCCAGCCGGACGCCCTGCAGCGCATCAAGGAAGAAGCCGAGAAGGCCAAGATCGCCCTCAGCTCCAGCCAGAGCTACGACCTGAACCTGCCCTTCATCACCGCCGACGCCACCGGGCCGAAGCACATCATGAAGACCCTCACCCGCGCCAAGATGGAGCAGCTCTGCGACTCCCTCTTTGAGCGCACCATGAAGCCTGTGCGTGACTGCCTGGCCGCCGCCAAGCTGGACGCTAGCAAGATCGACGAACTCGTGCTCGTGGGTGGCATGACCCGCATGCCCAAGGTGGTGGAAACCGCCCGCAAGCTGGCCGGCAAAGACCCGCACCAGGGTGTGAACCCGGACGAAGTGGTGGCCATCGGCGCTGCCATCCAGGGCGGTGTGCTGAAAGGCGACGTGAAGGACGTGCTCCTGCTGGACGTGACCCCGCTGACGCTCGCCATCGAGACCGCCGGCGGTGTGGCCACCCCGATGATCCCGCGCAACACCACCATTCCGAAGAAGCACAGCCAGACCTTCTCCACCTACAGCGACAACCAGCCCGGCGTGGAAATCGTGGTCCTGCAGGGCGAGCGCCCGATGTCCCGCGACAACAAGACCCTCGGCACCTTCAAGCTCGACGGCATCCCGCCGATGCCCCGTGGTGTGCCGCAGATCGAAGTGACCTTTGACATCGACGCCAACGGCATCCTGCACGTCTCCGCCAAGGAAAAGACCACCGGCAAGGAACAGCGCATCTCTATCCAGGGCAGCTCCGGCCTCACCCAGGACGAGATCGAGAAGGCCAAGCGCGACGCTGAAGAGCACGCCGAGGAAGACCGCAAGCGCAAGGAAGGCGTGGAAGTGAAGAACAAGGCCGACAGCCTGAGCTACGAGATCGAGAAGACCCTGAAGGAGTGGGGAGACAAAGTCCCCGCCGAGCAGACCAAGCCGATCACCGACAAGCTCGCCAGCCTGAAGTCCGCCATCGAAGCGAACGACATCGACCAGATGAAGTCGCAGACGGAGGAGATCGAGAAGCTCTTTGCCGCCGCTTATCAGGCCGCTGCCGCTGCAGGAGCTGCCGGTGCCCCCGGAGCCGAAGGTGGCATGCCCGACATGGGCGCCGCCGGAGCCTCCGCCTCCGAAGCCAAGTCCCAGGACAAAGGCAAGGTGGTGGATGCCGACTTCGAAGTCGTGGACAAGGACAAGTAATCCGACCTCACGCTAACGAACCTCAACTCATCAAGCTGTTTTGATGTTGTCTCCGAAAGCCAGAATGATTCCCGCCTTGGTGGCGAGCCTGTACGGTTCGTCGCCAAGCGGCGTTCTGTCTTTCCCCCCCAGCACATCTGTGGGTGCCAAATTCAACCTCAACCCACTTTCCCGATGAGTCTCGAAGCCCTCAAAGAACTGTCTGCACTCGATGGAGAGGCCAAGGCCCTGCTCCAGCGTCATGACGAGCAGCTGCTCGCCATGCGCAGGCGGTTTCTGCACCAGATCGTGGAGTGCTTTGCCATGACGACGGAAGCGGAGGGTTTCATCATCAAACGCGATCCCATGGGTGCCAGTGCCCGCCTCTCCGAGACGGAGCTGGCGATCAGCTGCACGGACCCCTCCCACATCCTGGTGGACTCCCAGGCCAAGTACACGGTGACCTGCTCCCTGGCCCCGAACCACGCCTACGGCATCCTGCTGTGCCGCCAGCCGATGGTGCAGTTTGCCAACCAGAGCTCCGACACGAACGACCAGATCACCAACAAGAAGCTGGAGATCGAGTACCTGAAGTCCCTGATCAGCAGCCATGCGGCGGACCAGTGGTATGTCATGGGCCGCCTGGAAAACCCCAACGAGCTGCGCGGCATGACCGGCCTGCTGGGCGCACCGTATGAATCCTTCACGACCTTTGACCAGGCGGTGAAGACCGCTCTGCGTGAAATCTCCAACGCTGCCATAGCCCCACGCGCCCAATGAAAACCAGCCCACTGCCCCTCGTCGCAGCGCTGGCCCTCAGCGCCTGCGGCAAATCCGAAGCCCCCAAGACAGCCGCCCCTGCGCCTGCGGCCAAGCCTGCTGTCAGTGAGGCGCAGCTTCAGTCCGAGATCTCCAGCGCACTGACACCCGAGCCCGCGAAGGCGACGGGTGACGAGGCGCTCAAGGCCGAGGCTGACGAGATCATTTCCCGCCACCCCGGCAAGACCGCCACCGAACTGCTGAACACCCCGGAGGTGAAGGACAAGCTGGCCGCCGCCATGAAGAAGCTGGCCGTTGATCCCGTGCTGATGAAGCGCGTGAATTCCACCGTGGAGCTGGCCGCCCAGGTCAAAGGCCTGGAAGGCGCTGCCAAGCTGGACCTGGACATGAAGGGCTATGACCGCAGCCGCACCTCCCGCATGCTGCAGTCCGTGCTCTCCGAGCAGCCAGGACGCATCGTCGATTTCCTCGTCTCCGAGATCGGAGAAGCCACCCCGGACATCAGCTACGGCGGCCTGGACCGCGCGCCGAACGGAGTGGCGATCGTACCCAACACCCTTCCCGCAGCCTCGACTGCGCCCCCCAGCGACCCCGAATGAATTTCCGCCCGGCCAGCCGGCACACCCAACCGTGTGACAGCAGGCCGGGCAGACAACCCGAAACCAAACCAGAACCGCAAACCCTAAAAGCATAAAGCAGACCAACTATGGCCAACTCCATCACACCCCTCGGACGCCGTGTCCTCGTGAAGCGCTCCAGCAGCGAAGAAAAGACCGCTGGCGGCATCTTCCTTCCTGACACCGCCAAAGAAAAGCCGCAGGAGGCCGAAGTGCTCGCCCTCGGCACCGGCAAGGATGACGAAGGCAAAGACGTCTCCACCCTCTTCACCGTGAAGAAGGGCGACAAGGTCCTCATCTCCAAGTACGGCGGCACGGAAGTGAAGCTCAACGGCGAAGACGTCCTCATCATCAACGAGACCGACATCCTCGGCATCATCGGCTAATCCCCTCCACAAACCCATCCTCAAACCCACCTCTTAAACTGTTATGGCTAAACAACTCAACTTCGACGAAAACGCACGCCAGGCCCTTCTGCGCGGCGTCACCAAGCTCGCCAAGGCCGTGAAGGCCACGCTCGGCCCTGCCGGCCGCAACGTGATCCTGGAAAAGAAATTCGGCTCCCCCACCATCACCAAGGACGGTGTGACCGTGGCCAAGGAAATCGAGCTTCCGGACCCCTATGAAAACATGGGCGCTCAGCTCATCAAGGAAGTCTCCTCCAAGACCTCCGACACTGCTGGTGACGGCACCACCACCGCCACCGTGCTGGCCGAAGCCATCTACTCCGAAGGTCTCCGCAACGTGACCGCCGGCGCCAACCCGACCTCCCTGCAGCGCGGCATCCTCAAGGCCACCGAGGCCATCGTGGCCAAGCTGAAGGAAATCTCCACCCCCGTGAAGGACAGCAAGGAAGTGGCCCAGGTCGCTACCGTGTCCGCCAACTGGGACGCCAGCATCGGCAACATCATCGCCGAAGCCATGGACAAAGTGGGCAAGGAAGGCACCATCACCGTGGAAGAAGCCAAGAGCATCGAAACCACTCTGGAAGTGGTGGAAGGCATGCAGTTCGACAAGGGCTACCTCTCCCCCTACTTCGTGACCAATCCGGAAACGATGGAGTGCAACCTCGAGAACGCCTACATCCTCATCAACGAGAAGAAGGTCAGCAACCTGAAGGACATGCTGCCTCTGCTTGAGAAGGTGGCCCGCTCCGGCAAGCCCCTCCTCATCATCGCTGAAGACGTGGAAGGCGAAGCCCTGGCCACCCTCGTGGTGAACAAGCTGCGCGGCACCCTCAACATCGTGGCCGTCAAGGCTCCTGGCTTCGGCGACCGCCGCAAGGCCATGCTGGAAGACATCGCCATCCTCACCGGTGGCCGCTGCATCACCGAAGACCTCGGCATCAAGCTTGAGAACATCGAGCTCTCCGACCTCGGCCGTGCCAAGCGCATCACCATCGGCAAGGAAAACACCGTCATCGTCGAAGGCGAAGGCTCTTCCGACGCGATCGCCGGACGCGTTTCCCAGATCAAGAACCAGATCGCCGAAACCACCAGCGA
Organism: Prosthecobacter vanneervenii; assembly: GCF_014203095.1. Taxonomy (NCBI): domain Bacteria; kingdom Pseudomonadati; phylum Verrucomicrobiota; class Verrucomicrobiia; order Verrucomicrobiales; family Verrucomicrobiaceae; genus Prosthecobacter; species Prosthecobacter vanneervenii. The sequence goes on from NZ_JACHIG010000010.1 coordinate 138,343, forward strand.
CTACGACCGCGAGAAGCTCCAGGAGCGCCTGGCCAAGCTGGCCGGCGGCGTGGCCGTCATCAACGTCGGTGCTGCCACCGAAACCGAGATGAAGGAAAAGAAAGCCCGTGTGGAAGACGCCCTGCACGCCACCCGTGCAGCCGTGGAAGAAGGCATCGTCCCTGGCGGCGGTGTCGCTCTCATCCGCGCTCAGGCCGCCGTTGGCGATCTGAAGCTCGTCGGCGACGAGAAGACCGGTGCTGAAATCATCGCCCGTGCGATCGAAGCCCCCCTCCGCCAGCTTGCTGCAAACGCAGGCGTGGAAGGCGCGCTGATCGTGTCCGAAGTCAAGAAGGGCAAGGGCAACAGCGGCTACAACGTCGCCACTGGCGAATACGTGGACCTCATCAAGGCTGGCGTCGTTGACCCTGCCAAGGTGACCCGTAGCGCTCTCCAGAACGCCGCTTCCATCTCCGGCCTGCTCCTCACCACGGAATGCCTCATCGCAGACATCCCCAAGGAAGAAAAAGCTGACGCCGGTCACAGCCACGACCACGGCGGCATGATGTAATCTTCGTCGGGACATTCCTGTCCCTTCATCCCTTTTGAACCGTCGGGTGACCCAACCCACCCGGCGGCTCAGAAAACCCAAAACCCCCACCGCGGCCCGGAAGCAATTCCGGGCCGCATTTTTTTGCAGGCTGGAACGCAGGCGAATACCAGAAGATGCTCGAAAGCGGCAGCTTCGCTCCCTCCTCCACTTTGGTCTTCCTTCCGCAGGCTTTCAGCCTAGGCCGCATTCAAAAGCCTGCTCACGGAATTTGGGACACCGTTTGAATAACATCCGAGGCTAAGGCATCTTAAAGCGTCCTGTCTGCTCTCCACGCTCTCCTCTCATGAACATCCCACAAATCCTCCGCCGCCTCTCCGTTCTCGCTGTTGCGTTCACTTTGGCCAGCTGTGCCACGCGCACGCCGAATGCCGTTTACGTCACGCCTCTCACGGCGGCCATCGCGCAAGGCGACCGCGTAAGCACCACTGTCTCCACCACGGACGCACGCATGCCTGAAGCAGACCGCGCGGTGCTGGCAGACAGGATCACCCAGGATGTGATGGCGCTGGCGCAGCCCGGCTCCGGCATCGCCCATCGTTATCTGCTGGAGGTGAACATCACCCGTTATGCCCGTGGCAATGGTCTGGTGCGCACGGCCTTGCCGGGCATGGGGCAGATCCAGCTGGATGGCGTGGTGTCCGTCTATCGCATGCCGAAGCGCGAAAAGGTGGGCGAGTTCATCATCAACAAGTCCTTCATGATCGGCGGCCTTTACGGTGTGTCGGTGAACATGAACACGATCGCCAACACCTTTGCGCAGGCTGTAGCCAAGACTGTGTGCCAGGTGCGCTGAGTGCTCATCCTGCATCTTCAAAACCACAGGCGGCCTGGAGGAAACTCCGGGCCGTTTTGTTTGCCTGCGGGCTTGTGCTGACAATGGCGTGAAGAAGCCGACGCCGCGTGCGTTCCCATGCTCCCAGCCATGTTCCGCTCTCTCATTCTGCTCCTCACCGCCTGCGCTTTCTCCCTTTCCGCTTCTGCGGCGCAGAAACCAAACATCATCTTCATCCTCAGCGACGACCTGGCGCAGGGAGACCTGGGCTGCTATGGCCAGAAGCTGATCCAGACGCCGAATCTGGACCGCATGGCGAAAGAAGGCACGCGCTACCTGCAGGGCTACTGCGGCACCAGCGTGTGCGCCCCTTCGCGCTCCTGCCTCATGACGGGCCTGCACACCGGCCACTGCCCGATCCGTGCGAACCGCGAGATCGGCAAGGAAGGACAGAAGCCGCTGCCTGCGGGCACGATCACTGTGGCGCAGATCCTCCACGATGCGGGCTACGCCACCGCCTGCATGGGCAAGTGGGGCATGGGCATGTTCGACACCACGGGCAGCCCGCTGAAGCTGGGATTTGACCACTTTTACGGCTACAACTGCCAGCGCCACGCGCACAGCTACTTCCCCACCTATCTCTACAACGACGACAAGCCCTTCAACCTGCCCGGCAACACCGGCAAGGGCGTGGGCCAGACCTATGCGCAGCAGCTCATCTCTGATGAAGTGGTGCGCTGGGTACGCGAGCATAAAGGCGGCCCCTTCTTCCTCTACTTCTCCATCACGCTGCCGCATGGAAGCTTTGAGATCGACGACCAGGGCATCTACAAGGACAAGCCGTGGACCGAGCTGCAGAAGAACTATGCGGCGATGGTCACGCGCCTGGACAGCGATGTGGGCCGGCTGCTGGCCACGCTAAAGGAGTGCGGCATTGATGACAACACGCTGGTGATGACCGCTGGCGACAATGGCTCCTCGTTTGATCCCACCTCAGAAATGGGCAGGATCTTTGACCAAGCCTCCAACGGTCTGCGCGGCTACAAGCGCGGCCTGTATGAAGGAGCGCTGAGGCAGGCCGCCCTGGCGCGCTGGCCCGGCCAAGTGCCCGCCGGACGTGTGACGGACGAGCCCTGGGCCTTCTGGGACTTCCTGCCTACCGCCGCCGAGCTGGCTGGTGCCAAGATCCCCGAAGGCTGCAAACCGGACGGCTTCTCTCTCGTGTCCTTTCTCAAAGGCGGTCCGGCTCCCAAGCGCGACCATTTCTACTGGGAGCTGCACGAGGCTGCCTCGCTGCAGGCCGTGCGCTGGGGCGACTGGAAAGCCGTGCGCAACGGACCGGAGACACCCATCGAAATCTATGACCTCAAGACCGATGCTGCCGAGGCACATGATCTGGCCAAAGAGCGTCCCGATCTGGTGGCCAAGGCCGAAGAGCTCATGACATCCTCCCGCACCGCCGACCCCGACTGGCCGCTGGTGCAGAAAAGGGCGGGGAAGGGGAAGAAGAAACCCTGAACCTATATTTAAAATACGATAAAATTTAAATTTTAGAGTGTCAAAAACGGTATATTTTGAAATTCCGTGAGATTGAGAGTGAAGAGGGCTTGATAATCTATGAAATTTTTAATAGGTTTAGACCTGCATGAGCTTTCCATCGTCCCACGCCACTCTGCCGCCTCCTGGCCTGCCTGCTCATTCCGACGAACTTTTTGCCAATGAGCTGACAGCGCTGGCACAGGAAATTCAGCGCACCCGCGAATGGTTTAATCACCAGCTGGATGCTCAACTCGCCCGCCTTAAAAAACTCTGCGCTGCAACCAGGACTGAAGAGGCTGCCGCTGGCCTGTCCACAGCCATGCTGTTTCAAGAGCCGCACCCTGAGCTGCTGCTGACTGCCAGCAGCGCCCCCGCCCATGAGGCCCAGGCCACGGTCATGCCTCCACCTGCGCCCAGAACAGTGCCTGTCATTCCACAGACCTTTGTGCTGCAGCCCACGCTGACAGCCTCTCTGGATCCAGAGCTGGAGCAGGCCACGCTGCACGAGCTGAACAATGCTCTTTCACGCGCCTTTGCGGAGATCTCCGCACGCGGTGGCATGCTGGACCGCGAAGCCTGCTAAACAGAAGCAGGTAACAACAAGACTGGTGCAAGATTCTTCGGCAAGCTATGCTGCTGAGGCAACGTACAAAAGTGCTCCTCATGAATACCATTATAACCGACCCTCTCGAAGCGTCCCGCCGCGAATTTCTCAAAACCACCACGAAGACAGTCGCCGGTCTGTCTGTTCTCTCCGGCATCAACCTTCCTTTCGTGCACGCCGCTGGCAGTGATGAAATCCGCACGGCCCTCATCGGCTGCGGTGGCCGCGGCACCGGCGCTGCGAGCAATGCGATGGGCGTGCAGTCCCGCGTGACCCGCCTCGTGGCGATGGCAGATGTTTCCAAAGACCGCCTCGACGCCAGCTTTGAAGGCCTTTCCAAAAAGCACCCGGACCGCATGTCCGTGTCTGAAGATTCCAAGTTCATCGGCTTTGACGCCTACAAGCACGCCATCGACACCCTGCGCAAAGGAGACGTGGCCATCTTCACCACGCCAGTGGCCTTCCGCTGGGTGCACTTCAAGTACGCCATCGAGAAGGGCGTGAACATCTTCATGGAAAAGCCGATCTGCACCGACGGCCCCACCGCACGCCGCCTGCTGGCGCTAAATGAAGAAGCCAAGAAGAAGAATCTGAAAGTCGGCGTCGGTCTCATGTGCCGCCACTGCCGCGTGCGTGGCGAGCTCTTCAACCGCATCCAGGACGGCGAAATCGGCGATCTCATGCTCATGCGCGCCTACCGCATGCAGGGCGTGATCGGCAGCGTGTTCACCCCGCGCCGTGATGTGACCCGCAATCCGAACGAGCTGCTCTGGCAGATCAAAAACTTCCACAGCTTCCTCTGGGCCTCCGGCGGCGGCTTCAGCGACTTCAACATCCACAACATCGACGAGGCCTGCTGGATGAAGAACGACTGGCCGGTGGAAGTGCAGGCCAGCGGCGGCCGCAGCGACCGTGGCGACAATGTGGACCAGAACTTTGACCACTACTCCTGCGAGTACACCTTCAAGGACGGCGCCAAGCTCTACCTGGAAGGCCGCACCGCACTGAACACGCACACGCAGTTTGCCACCCAGGTGCATGGCACCAAGGGCAGCGCCATCGTCTCCACCGCCGGCCACTTCCCCTCCAAGGCCATGACCTTCAAGGGCCAGAACATGGTGCGCTCCAACATCATCTGGCGCGGCAAGCAGCCTGAGCCCAATCCGTATGACCTGGAGTGGCAGGACCTCATCGAGGCCATCATCAAGGACAAGCCCTACAATGAAGTGGAGCGCGGCATCAAGTCCAGCGTAACCACCGCCATGGGCCGCGCCGCCGCACACACCGGCCAAGTCGTGCGCTACAACGACTACATCAACAGCGCGTTCGAATTCTCTCCGAACGTGGATCAGCTCACGCTCGACGGCCCGCCGCCGCTCGTGGCCGACAAGGATGGCAACTATCCCTTCCCGAAAGCCGGTCAGTTCAAGGACCGCGAGTACGCCATGGAGCCGCAGGCCAATCCCTTCCCGCTCATCCAGTTCCCGCCGGAAGCCGCCCCCGAACCTCTCTCCCCGCCGGAGCGCCCCAAAAAGCCCGCTGCGAAGAAGCCGGAAGCCAAGAAGGCCTAAAGCTCAAGTACCCACTGTCCACCCAACCGCCGCCCCTCACCGGGCGGCGGTTTTTTTGTGCCCTACAATGAGCGTGACGACACTGCGAGGACGGCTGAGCGGCACCTGTCCGCTGAGTGAAGACAACAGCCCCGCCCCCTGCTAAATGTTTTACCATGCCTAAACACTGCTTGGGATTCATTTAAGCGCCCATTTAGAGGAGGAACTCAGACTGCGCCTTAGGGTACCTGCGTGGACAAGCATGAGGCTGACACCCCCATACCGAACTCTCTGAGTGAAACGCCCGAAGCTGAATGTGTGCGGCTGTTGGACGGGCGCAGGCGCTGGCTGAAACTCGGTATGTGGGGTGCCTTGGGGGCTGTTGGCGGTGGGCTGGGTTATTTCATGACCACTCCCGCCGTGGTGCCGCTCTACTTCAACGGGCTTTACGCCTACGCCCACGAAAGCCATCCACCCATTGTTCATCAATTGGTGGCCGCCGCCAATGAACTTGTAGGCAAGCCCTACAAGTGGGGCGGCGGCCACCGATACCTCTTTGACAACGGATTTGACTGCTCAGGCTCGGTCTCTCATGTGCTTTACCGCGCACGACTCCTGACCAGGCCGCTGAGCTCCACCGCCTTTGCCAGCTACGCCCTGGCTGGGCCGGGCAATTATGTGACTCTCTTTGTAAATCCGGGCCACCATGTCTTCATTCAGATCTGCGGCCTGCGGTTTGACACCTCGGGCTCATACGCCGGAGAGGGACCTCGCTGGCGGCTGGCAAGCCGCTCCTATGCGGGCTTCCATGCCCGGCATCCGGCTTGGTTATGATTTCAACGAGCCTCTGTTTTTCAAAACAGATGTCACGACGTGCAGAGCGCCCGCACCTGATCTATGCCATGATTTCCCCGCCATGAACCTGCCATACACCCCGCTTCAGCCATATACCGTCTTCACATCTGCGCCCGGTCTAAAGAAGATAGGGGTTCTGCCAATTGACAGTGCAGCTCCACAACGGACACACTGCGCACACATGAACCAGCCGTCCCTGCCGAGCTCATCTTCCCTCCAGCGCTTCTGGACATGGCTCTGCGGCGTGGGCCTGATGCTGCTCCTGGCCTCCTGCTCAGACATGCAGGGAACCGGCGGCCTCCATGGCGACCGCATCCCGAATGTACAGGGCATTTACCAGGGCTCGTACAGCTACGGCAGCTCCTATGATAAGCTGGCCGGTGAGGCGATGAACTTTGAGATCGCCATCCAGCAGGCGCGCGGCTCCAACAAGATCAAAGGCGTGATCAAGGAAGCCTACACCGGCTTTGGCACGATGAAGAACGGCTTCCTGTGGGCGGATCTGACGGGCACCTGCGAGGAGGAGAACGGCTACATCCATCTTAAATTCACCAAAAGCTACCGCTACTTCAAGCACCCCTCCGTGAGCTACAGCGGCTCCCTGCCACCCGGCTCCACGCTGCTCACGGGCACCTGGTTTTTTCCGGACAAGACAAGCGACAGTGGAATGTTTCAAATCAGCAATCTGCATGCTCAATGAAAGCAACCCCCATGCTCGTCTGGCTGGCAGTCTTCTGCCTGACAGGCCCCACACTCAGGGCGCAAAACTCGCCTGCGCCCGCTGCATCTGACGTACTCGTGAGCGGTTTCGAGGCCTTTGGCGGGCGCTCGGAAAACGCCTCATGGGTGCTGGCTCAAGAGATCGGGAAAGCCTTCCCGAATGAGGTTCGGACCCTCCAGATCCCGGTGATCTGGGGCGCGCCGCTGGAGTCCATCAACAAGGAGAAACCCCTGCCCAAAGTGTGGATCGCCTTTGGTGAAGGCACGCCGGAGTTTCAGATCGAGATCGTGGCACACAATCTGCGCGGCCGCTACCCGGACAACACCGGCATGAAGCCCGCGACACCCGAGGTCGTGAAGGACGCAGAACGTGAACTGCGCCAGACGGCGAAAGTGGAAGGCCTGGCACAGGCGCTGACACAGGCGGGATTTCCCACGCATGTGTCCGAGAGCGCCGGGCGCTACCTGTGCGAGGAGATGCTTTACTCCCTGCTGCATGTGCAGAAACAGCAGCCCGAAGCACTGAAGCTGGCGCTCTTCATCCACGTGCCGACACTGGGACAAACGGTGAAGCTCCCGGCCTCACAGCAGAAAGTGGACGCGGCCTGGCTGCAGGCTTTTGGCAGGGAACTCCTGGCTTCGATGAAGAAGCTGGAACTGCTGCCTGCGACGTCGCCTTGAAAAGGCGGCATCAGCGATGATGGCCACCACCATGCCCCGAATGGCCGCCGCCGCTATGCCCCATGTGCATGCTGCCATGAGGCACTGTACCGCCATGGTGCACCGGAGGGCTTCCATGCCAGCCCGGATGCAGAATGACATCATTGGGCCTCACGTAAGTAGGTCTCACATAGACGGGGGCCCGGTAGTGATAGCTGCGGTAGCCATAGCCGCCGTAATAGGGCCGCACATAGGTGGTGAAGGGCTGAGTGACCCACTGGTAGATGGGGTAGCCCATGGCATCAAAGCCCACTGCCTGATACACGGCATAGACAGGCGTGCCGTTGGTCAGGTAGCTCACAATGCGGCGCTCGCCGGGATACGGCTGCACTCCCATCGGCAGCGGGGTAACGATCTGGGCTGAGGCAGAAGTGACGCCACCAAACACACTGAACGCAGCTAGAAGGCTGAGGAGTGTCGCTTTCATACGATTGAGGGGTTGGTTCACCGGATTGGACGGCAGTCCTTCTCCATTCATTCAGCATCTCTTGTCTCCATCGACAAAGGACCCAAGCTGCGCATGCTGCCTGCCTCATCTCATGGCCGCCCGTGGAAAATCCGTCGCCTTTGCCCGCATCCGCGCGGAGGTCATCCGTCTGGTGGCGCTGATCCCTGAGGGGAAGTTCACCACCTATGGAAGCATCGCCATTCATATGAATGTGATGGCAAGGCATGTAGCCACGGTGCTCAGCCGCCTGACACCCGAGGAATCTGCCGCCCTGCCGTGGCACCGCGTGGTGTCTGCAGAGGCACGCCTGAGCCCCAACATGGACGCCGCGCTCTCGCGCAAGCAACGTCGGCGGCTCAATGCGGAGGGTCTGCGCATCAGCAAAGACGGCTACATCCAAAGTGCCGACACTCACTTTCACAATATGGGCGTGCGGCGGAACATCCGCTGGAGCGATGTCGCCGATGCTGATGCCGAGTGAGGTTCTGACAGCCGCTTTCTAGCGGGCGGTCACTTCCGGCTGATCGTCATCCACGACCAGCTGCAAAGCCTGAGAGGCAGCCAGGTCTTTGAGTGTGTTTTCGATCTTTTGAAGTTTGTAGGCCACCAGCGCTGGCTGCCAGCCGGGCTGGCTCTGGCTGATCTTCTGCATCAGGGAGCGTGCCAGCTGCAGGTTGCCGATGGCGGTTTCCACGCGCCCGGCATGCACTGCCTTGATGCCTGCTTCAAAAAGAGCGCCTGCACGCAGGTAGCTGCTGTCAGGATCAGTGGTCGGCTCATTGGCAGACGACATGCCTGCCAGCGCGAGGAATGCGGCAGTGATCAATGCATGGACGATTGAGGCGCTCTTCATGACAAACATTTTCCTGATTTCTGGATGGTCTGGACCGATATTCCTAAAAACAGGGATGTTTGTCAGTACTTTTTCATCTCCTCAGATGTGGATGGACAAATTTTGAACCTCAAGGAATTGCAGCTGCGTGGAGTTTGCCCAGATCAATGCAGAAAGTCCCATGCCAGGCTAAGCTTGGCTTGCAGGAAAATCACTAGGATCTTGTTTCGTGAGGCACATTCAGCAGCTCAGGTGACCAAGACTGCTTCACGGTTTCAGTCCCTTCACTGCGCATACACATCGGTCCACTGCAGTCCGCCTTTGGACCCTGGTGGTGTGAAGTAGCGTCGGCCGAGGTAGGTGCCTTTGGCTGGTGCTGTGGCTGCCCCGGACGGGTGGCTGGAGCGGGCCGCCACTGGCCGGCCATTGTGGCTTCCGGTTTCATCCGGAACATGGCTGCAGGAAACCGCTAGCAGTACACTGACAGTGAGTGTGATTGAGGCGAGGTTTGGGCACTTCATGGTTGGCAAGGAACGTGTGCGCTGAGGACATTGATGCAATAAAATATCGCGCCGCGATGTTTTTCAGCCCCGCTCACGCCGAAGGCAACAAACTGTCTCCGGAGCCTTGAAGCCGCTGGCCGGGCGTCTGTGCTTGCCTTTTTGACAACCTTCCGCTTACCTCCGCAAACCTCGTAGGCCATGTACCGGACCTCCCCGCTTATTTCCCACCTAGCCTCAGTGTCTGCTGCTGTTTTCTTTCTGGCCTCCAGCAGCAGCGCCGCTGAACCCAACACGCTCACTCCGCAGGAGCAGGCGGCTGGCTGGCGGCTGCTGTTTGATGGGCGCAGCACCAAAAACTGGCACACCTACGGCAAGACGCACGTGGCCAACGGCTCATGGAGCATCAAGGATGGCTGTCTCGTCCTGCCCCAAGGCAACGGGCGCCCGAACGGACACGGCGGAGATCTGGTGACGGACGCCAAGTTTACCAACTTTGAGTTTGAATTCGAATGGCGCGTGGGCGCCGCAGCAAACAGCGGTGTGGAGTACCTCTTTACCGAAGGCGAGAAGCGCGCTGCCAATTTCTACCCTGGCGACACCGGGGACAGCCCGGTGGGTTTTGAATACCAGGTGCTGGATGACACGGCGCATGGTGGCAATGCGGCAAACCGGCTCTCGGCCGCCATCTACTCACTGATCACCCCTGTCGGCAAAATGCTGCGCCCGGTGGGTGAGTTTAACCAAGGACGCATTGTGGTGGATGGCAACCACGTGGAACACTGGCTCAATGGCCGCAAGGTGGCGGAGTGTGAGCTGGGCAGCCCCGCGCTGCAGCAAATCATCGCCACCAGCAAGTACAAGTACTACAACGGCGTGGGCGTAAAGCGCCCCACCGCGATCGCATTGCAGGACCATGGTACCGAGGTGGCCTATCGGAATCTGAAACTGCGAGAGCTGAGCCCAGATGCCAGCCGCGCTGCCACACCTGCCGCAGTGGTGGCACCTGCCGCAGCGCCCGCCAAAACCACGCAGGCCACCGCTTCGGGAAGCCTCGCCATGCAGGCCAGCGACTGGCGTGTGTGGTGCTGGTCCAAAGCCGACAACCGCTGGATCGAGCACCCGCTGGACAAGATGACGGCGAAGATCGAAAACGGCGTCCTCACTGCACGCAATACCACCAACGACAACTGGCAGCGCGCCATCCTGCTCTACCACCAGTCACGGTTTGAGGGCGACTTCATCGTCTCGGCGGAATATCGCGGACAGCTGGAGTCCTTTGACCTTCAGGCCGCCGATGGTGGCAGCCGCCGTCTTACCTGCGCCAAACCACCGCAGGGTGCAGAATGGCGCACACTGATGCTGAGCCGCTGGCAGGGCAAGCAGTCCTCATGGGTGGGAGACGGCGAGCTGCCCCTGCAAAGCAGCGGCAACATCAACGGCATGAGCGGCTACTTCTGCTTCAAACTCCGGCCCGGAGAGCAGGTGGAGGTGCGGAAGGTGCAGGTGCAGGTGGGGAAGTGAGGAGGCTCGGAGTGCTTTTTATGGCGCGAAAAGCGCATTTGCGCCACTAACACGGGTTTTGGTGGCGCGAATTCGGCTTTTGCGCCACTATATCCCATGCCAAAGGGGGTCACCGAAACAGAACTTGCACCTATACTGGAAGTCCTCCGGGAAGGCACGCATCCGCTTTCACAAGAAGAAATCAGCAAACTACTGGCATGCTGCCCACCCAGAAGGACCCTGCAACGCAGGCTTTCCTTGCTCGTTTCTACCGGGAGAGTGCAGGCACAGGGCGCAACACGGGCGAGACGCTTCTCGTTGCCGAGGAGTTCAGGAGGTTCTGCCACCACCGGCGTGGGAGTGTCACAAGCAGAACAAATCATCCCCTTGCCACAAGCAGTTTTGGAACTGCGTGACCAGATCAAACGCCCGCAGGCCATGCGCCGGCCAGTGGGTTACCAGCCGGGCTTTTTAGACGACTACGTGCCCAATGTATCCAGCTACCTCTCCAAAGCACTGCGGCAGAAACTGGCGGCGATGGGTCGGACAATGGACGAACCTCTGCCTGCCGGAACCCATTTGAGGAAGGTGCTGGACCGTCTGCTCATCGACCTTTCTTGGAATTCGAGCCGTTTGGAAGGCAACACTTACTCTCTCCTGGAAACCCATCGTCTGTTGTCGCTGGGGGAAAGCGCCGACGGCAGAAAGGCGGAGGAGACGCAGATGATCCTGAATCACAAGGCGGCCATCGAATTGCTCGCGGAGCCATCCGATGACATCGGATTCAACCGCTATACGATTTGCAGCCTACACGCGCTGTTGTCCGACAACCTGCTGCCAGATCCAGCCGCTGGCGGACGGCTGCGCGACCATGCGGTGAGTATTGGGGCCTCGGTGTTTCATCCGCTGGAGATGCCACAACGGATCGAGGAGAAATTTGCGGAGATGCTGACAAAAGCAGAGCAGATCGAGGACGCCTTTGAGCAGTCGTTTTTCATCATGGTGCACCTGCCTTATCTCCAGCCATTTGAGGATGTAAACAAACGCACTTCACGGCTGGCGGCAAACATTCCTCTCATCAAGCACAATCTGGGACCGCTCTCCTTTGTGGATGTGCCTGAAGACGACTACAAGAGCGCGACGCTGGTGGTGTATGAACTGAACCGGGTGGAGTATTTGCGGGAGGTTTATGTCTGGGCCTACGAGCGCTCCTGCGCACGTTATGCGGCCGTGCGTCAGTCCCTGGGAGAACCAGATCCCTTCAGGCTGCGGCATCGAGGAGCGCTAGCGGAGGTGGTGGGCCATGTTGTGCGTGAGGGGCTAAACCAAAAAGCTGCGGTGGATTTTCTGAAAAAACGCATTCCGGAGCTAGTGGAAGCCCGGGACAAAACCCGGTTCATGGAACTGGCGGAAAGTGAGCTCGCCGCACTGCATGAAGGTAATTTCGCGCGGTTCCAAATTCGACCCTCGGAGTTCCGAGCCTGGAAAGCGAACTGGGCATAACTTGCGGCTCAGTATGGACTATCGCCTACCCCTCCTGCTTCGGCACTGCTGCCGCATCTAGGTAGTGATAAATAGCCCGATCGGTGATCCCGGACACGCGGCTGAGACCGAGATAGATGACGTAGCCGGTGAGCACCGCGAGCGGTGTGATGAGCCGCCAGTCCCACAGCGCACCACCCTTCATAACGCGGTTTTCAAAGGCGGTAAACTCCGGCTGGCTGATGACCCACATCAACACCGCATATTTGGAGAACCTTGCGATCCAGCCGCCAGGTGCGGAATCAGGCTGCGTGTTTTGAGGCACCGTGAGGAAAGGCGGAAAGGCGAAGAAGAGAATGAACGCGAGCAAGAAAACCAGCCCGCTCCAGAGCCTCAACCCCCGGGCAAAGAGCAAGAACGAGAGAAAGAGCAGACAGGGCGCGGCGATGGCCGTGGCGCGGATCAGCCGCCGCATTTGTGGGAAGCGAGTCATGGTCTGGATTTGTAAGGTGGGAACTCCGGGAGCCGCCAGACACCCCGCGCGCGCTCACGGCGGCGGTCCTGCAGGAAGGAGACGACCAGCAAGAGCAGGCAGGGTAGGAATGCGAAACCCATAAACTGAGATGACCGCACGTGGTAGAGGCCGCGCACGATCTGCCAAACCGCTTGCAACACAAAAATGACAAACAGCGCCCAACGCGAAAACGCGGACATGGGATACAGCCTCCAGGGGCAAGGCCAGAGCGGCGCACGCCCATACAGCCGCTGTCCGAACGTGTAATGGACAGCACCCCAAAGATAAAAGGCGGCATTCAGAAAGCGCGAGTACTCCGGGCTCATCGCGGGTGTATCCATGCTTATGAGAATGTGACCTAGCATTAAGGATGATTACCAAAACAGTGCCCCTGCAGGCAAGCTCATATTCCGTCCATCACGTCTCAACAATCTGGGCTATTTGTTTCGTTTTAGCACCGAGCTTCGTTGTATTGAAATGTGATCGTCTGTTACGAAAGGGACATAGCCTAAGACCGAACAAGTAAACATTTACTAGCTTGCGATATAAACCAAGCTGTCTGTGAACGATTTCTCCCCAACAGAAATCTTGTGCCCCATCTGCGACAACGGGCGTTGATTGCTGCCATTTTCCGACGTGCCTTTGAATGAATCCGACCCCGTCTTTGTGCGAAACCCAGCGTCTGGATGTCCTGCGCGCCTATGACATTCTCGACACTGGGGCGGAAGAGATGTTTGACGAGCTGACCAAGCTGGCGGCGGAGATCTGCGCAGTGCCGATCTCCCTGGTCTCCCTCGTCGATGAGAACCGACAGTGGTTTAAATCCAAGGTGGGCGTGGAGGTGAGCGAGACCCCGCGAAGCTGGGCCTTCTGCGCCTATGCGCTGGAAGGCACCGAGATGCTGGTGGTGCCGGATGCTTTGCAGGACGCGCGCTTTGCGCAGAACCCGCTGGTGACGGGGGAGCCGCACATCCGCTTTTATGCCGGCACACCTCTGCGGACCCCGGAGGGTGCCGTGCTGGGCACTCTGTGTGTGATCGACCGCGTGCCGCGTGAGCTGACCACGGAACAGCAGGCGGCGCTGGCTGTGCTGGGACGGCAGGTGATGCGGCTGATGCTGATGCGGCATTCGGTGATGGAGCTGCAGCACCTCCGTGAGGAGGAGGAACACATCAGGCTGGAGCGCGAACTGACGCTGGCGGCACTGCGCAAAAGTGAAGAGGAGCAGCGCAGGCTGGCGCAGCGCCTGGAGGCCGCGCAGGAGGCTGGCGGCATCGGCAGCTGGGTGGTGGACCTGCGCACCTTTCAGGCAGAATGGTCTGAGCAGACGCATTACGTCTTTGGCACTGACCCGCAGACCACACCGGAGTGCTACGCGTCGTTTGAAGAGCGAGTGCACCCGGAGGATGTGGAGGTGGTGAACGAGATCTTCCGGCAGTCCATCGAAGAGTGCCTGCCACGTGTTTACATCCACCGGATGGTGATGCGGGACGGACGGGTGAGGCACATCGAGCAGCGCTGGCAGGCCATGCGGGACGGGAACGGGGAGCCCTACCAGGCCATCGGCACCAGCCAGGATGTGACAGAGCGCATCCTGGCGGAGCACCGCCTTCAGCGGCTGAACCGCCTCTATGCGATCTCCAGCGGCATCAATGCGGCCATCGTGCGCATGACAAATACCCAGCAGCTCTACGAGGAGGCCTGCCGCATCGCGGTGGAGGAGGGCGGACTGCTCATGGCCTGCGTAGGCGTGGCAGATGTGGCCAGTCAGCGGCTGGTGCCCGTGGCCAGTCACGGCTGCGAAGATGGCTACCTGGAAAATGCCAATGTCTCGCTGGAAGAAGTGCCTCGCGGGCTGGGCCCCTCCGGCCGTGCCTACCGGGAGAATGAAGCCGTGTTTTGTCAGGACATCGCCACAGACCCGATGATGGAGCCATGGCGGCAGGCGGCACTGGAGCGCGGCTACCACGCCTGCGCGTGCTTCCCGCTGCGGGTGGAGGGGCGGCCCATCGGCATCTTTGCCGTCTATGGGGATGCTTCTCATTACTTCTCCACAGATGAGTGCCAGTTTCTCAATGCCATCGCCGAAAACCTTTCTTATGCCGTGGAGTCCCGGCAGCGGGAGCAGCAGCGGAGACAGGCGGAGCAGGCGCTGAAGGCAAGCGAAGAGCGCTTCAGCAGCTTCATGGCCCACAGCCCCGTGGCGGGGTGGATCGTGGATGAGGAGTGCCGCTATCATTACGTGAGCCCCGGCTACTACCGTGTCTTTGACACGCTGGGAAGAAATGACCTGACCGGCCTGACCGCGCTGGAGGTCTTTGGCCCCGAACTGACGGAAGCCTACCAGAGCCGAAACCGCCAGGTGCTGGAGGAGCAGCGCGCCATCACCCGTGTGATGCCAGGCAGGCGTGTGGACGGCACCCAGGGGGAGTTTCACGTGGTGTGCTTTCCCATCCTGACACCCGGGCAGGCACCCATGATCGGCGGACTGGCGATGGATGTGACGGAGCAACGACGCGCAGAGCAGACACTGCGCGACAGCGAGGCGAGCTTCCGCAGCTACTTTGAGCTCAGCCTGCATGGCATCGCAGTGACGACACCCGAGAAGGGCTGGGTGCAGGTGAATGACCGGCTGTGCTCCATTCTAGGCTATGAGCGCGAGGAGCTCATGAAACTGAGCTGGCCGGAGCTGACGCACCCCGAAGACCTGCCGGCTGACCAGCACCAGTTTGAGCAGCTGCTGGCAGGCACCATCCAGAGCTATGAGATGGAGAAGCGCTTCATCCGCAAAGACGGCCGCGTGGTCTGGGCGAGCATCGGCGTGGGCTGCGTACGGAATGCGGACGGCAGCATCGCCCACATCATCGGCGTGGTGCTGGACATTGATGAACGCAAGCATGCCGAGCAGATCCTGCGGGAGCAGGCCACGCTGCTGGACAGCGCGCAGGACGCCATCATGGTGCGCGACTTGCAGGACCGCATCCTCTACTGGAACAAAAGCTGCGAGCGCCTCTACGGCTGGACCGCTTCCGAGGCCATGGGGCGCGCCGCAGAAGAACTGCTCTACCGCGATGCGACGGAATTTCATGTGGCCTGGGAGCAGAGCATGACCAAGGGCGAGTGGGTGGGCGAGCTGCAGCAGTGGACCAAAGACGGCAGGCCGCTGACGATCCAGGGGCGCTGGACGCTGATCCGCCAAGAAAACGGCCGCCCCAAATCCCTGCTGTGCATCAATACAGACATCACCGGCCGCAGGCAGCTGGAGCAGCAGTTTTTACGCGCGCAGCGCATGGAGAGCATCGGCACGCTCGCGGGCGGGATAGCCCATGACCTGAACAACGTGCTGGCGCCGATCATGATGTCCATCGACGTGCTGAGGCTGCGGGAGACCAATCCTCAGCGCCTGGAGATGCTGGAAACCATCGAAGGCAGTGCGCGGCGTGGTGCGGACATGGTGCAGCAGGTGCTTTCCTTTGCACGCGGCGTGGTGGGCCAGAACCTGGAGGTGCACCTCGGGCACCTGATTGATGAAATCATCAAGATCGTCAATGAGACCTTCATGCAGCACATCCATGCGCAGCAGGACGTGGCGGCGGATCTCTGGATGGTGAAGGGAGACCCCACTCAGCTGCACCAGGTGCTGCTGAATCTCTGCGTGAATGCACGCGATGCCATGCGCGCTGGCGGCACCATAACCATCAGCGCCAAAAACGTGATGCTCGACGAGCAGTACACGAGCATGAACATCGAGGCCACCACCGGCCCGCACGTGCAGGTGACGGTGGCAGACACCGGCACCGGCATGCCGCCAGAGGTGGTGGAGCGCATCTTTGAGCCCTTTTTCACCACCAAGGAGGTGGGGAAGGGGACCGGCCTCGGCCTCTCCACCACGCTCTCCATCATCAAACACCACGGCGGCTTCATCCGGGTGCAGAGCGAGCCGGGGCGGGGCACCAATTTCAGCCTCTATCTGCCCGCGCAGACCTCCACAGCCGCCGGCACGGACTCCCCCGGCCCGAGCATGCTGCCGCAAGGCAACGGCGAGCTCGTGCTCGTGGTGGATGACGAGGAGGCCGTGCGGGAGATCACACGGCACACGCTGGAAACCTTTGGCTACCAGGTCGTGGTAGCCAATCATGGTGTCGATGCCATCGCGCTTTACAGCAGCCAGAAGGAGCAGGTGGCCGCTATTTTGATGGACCTCATGATGCCCGTGATGGACGGCCCCACCGCCATCCAGGTGCTCCGGCACATGAGCCCGGGGCTGCCCATCATCGCCGCCAGCGGCATCAGCACCGAGCACCACGTGGCCCGCGCCAGCAGCGCCGGAGCCACCCGCTTCCTGCCCAAGCCCTACACTGCCGAGACACTGCTCAACGCGCTGAAAGGGGCGCTGAACTGACGCCCGCCCCCTCAGCCCTCCGTCCCAGCTCCGCTTTTTTGGGAGGGGCTTTGCACGATCAAGCCCTGCGTCTAGAACACCTTTCTTCATACCATAAGCCAGTAGTTTCTACCATGCCTGCCAGCGGAGAAACTTCCGCAAATTCCCCAAATTCCTCGGGGGGGTATGCGCAGAAAGAGGGCGCAAGCTCTCCCATCACGCGGACGCGAACTAGACGTACTAAATGCCAGGCATTATTTTAGCAGTTCAGCATAGATGATTGAATTCCAATGTTTAATATAAGGTAACTGACCTGTTGCCTCAAAAGTTTTGACACCCAGTAGAGAAAGCCTTGGGCTTACGGCGACGGCGGACTGAGGACAAAGCCGCCTTACCTGTATTGGGACTGCGTGCGCCCTGCGCCGATTTGGAGTGCGGTCGCGGAGGGAGGAACGACCGCAGCTACCGCTTTCGCAGGCAGGAAGATATTGAGCAGGCCATGTAGCAAACGAGCACAGGACCACCCAGGGCAAGGTCAGCTCCTGTGTTTACAGCCGGCAGGAAACGTTCGAAAGCGGTAGCCGCGATGCTGTCTTCCGCCCAAGCATCTGCGCGCCCCCACTCCCAATGACCTGCTTTCCTGCGTATTCGCAGAGGGACTTCACGCACCCGCCGGAATCCGACCACGACAGCTGTCGCCACATTCATCCTGCGACCATGCCTGCAAGCCTGTACTTCACCTCCTGGCTTACCCCTTGGAGGACGAGTCGATCCAGGGCGAACACTCAGGCCCTCCGGCGAGGCTGTCCTGCGTGCATACCCCCCCGAGGAATTTGGGGAATTTGCGGAAGTTTCTCCTGGGAGTACCGGGCTGTGACACGCCCCCCTTTGCATCTGGCCAGTGGCTCCATGCCATGCCATCACAGATCATGCTATTAAATGACATGATCTAATAGGCTTTGCAGTTAGGCTTTGGATACCTCGGGGCAGGGGAGCGGCTGTGTGGTCGCGTTATTCGCCAGCGTTCGTCTGACGCTGCCAGCAGGTGACAACAGCCTCCTGAGTTCCGGTCCCGATCACGGCTTGGTTGTCAAAGCCCGGCAACTGCTGCAGGCGGGCCAGGAGCTCAGCTCCTCCGCTAGCTCCCCACGGAATGCAGCAGCCGCTGGTTCCGGAGCCGATGAGCAGCCAGAAGCAATCCGGCAGCAGGGGACCATCGCTCGTCGTATGAATCACGACCCGCTCCAGCTCATCCCAGCGGACTGTTTCGATGCCGCCATCGGGCCGCTGGCAGGAAACCTCCGACTCGCTGAGGCGGACGACGAACTGACTCTCCGGCATGAGCCGGGCCTGAGGTGCGTCCACAGACCGGGCCAGGGCACGCGCCACTGCACGATCTGCCAGCCACGAACCAAGCGCTCTCATGCCGAAATATAGCATGAGACAGAGCAGCGCAGCCAGTGCCAGGCAGGCAAGGGAGGTCATGGTGCAAGCTGCTGCAATGGAGCCGGAAATCAATCTTCGCTCTGCACCTCGGAATGCTGAAACAAGGATTGTCTTTCGTCTTCCGTTTCAACGTTCCAAAATAGGTTCCCTGCCGCGAAACGTAGCTAGCCAATGAAATCTCCAAGCCCTGCTCTCAAATACCAGATTTTCGCCAATCCCACGACGAGCGAGACTGGGCTGCAAAGCGCATCACTCAATGTGATGACCGAACACTATGGGCTGGTCATTTTGCTGACAGCCAACGAAGTGGATCAGCTACAGCAGAATGATCCTGGCAATTGGGACGACCGGCAGTCTCTGCGGCTTGGACATTGCGATGAGAGCAAGGTTTTTTGGAGCGCTGAGGACGAGGTTTTATCGATCCTCATCGGCCATGACGATGAATCGTGGTTCGCGTCTTTTGTTCTGCCATTCAACCTCCTTGCCGAGATACGGCGAGAGTTGAAAGGTCTGTCTCCATGGCTAGCGGGGCGGAGTCTGCCGAAGGGCTATATAGGACACGTACCCGAAGACTACGCGGGCTTAACGGAAGACTGAACAAGATGGACACCCGTTGACCAAGGCTAACCGGGCAATTCCAACAAGGGAGTGAGCAGGAGTCTGACGAGAAGGAAGAGCTATGCTTCCGCACCCTCAGGTTCCTTGCTCCCGCGCTTCAGCATCACCGCCAGCAGGGCAATATCGGCGGGGTTCACGCCTTGGGCGCGGGCGGCTTGGCCGAGGGTGGCGGGGCGGAGGGCGGTGAGGCGGTGTTTGGCTTCGGTCTTGAGGCCGGGGATGGCATGGTAATCGAAGTCGGCGGGGATCATCTTTTCCTCCATGCGGGAGGTCTTGGCCACCATGTCCTCCTGGCGGGTGATGTAGCCGGCGTATTTGACGTCGTTTTCCACCAGGCTCCAGACCTCGGGCGTGAACTTGGAATACATCTCGGCGGGGAGCTGGGCGGGGGTGCTTTCGGGGCGGCGCAGCCATTTTTCCAAGGTCACATCGCCCATACGAGCCTCCTGCAGAAGAGTGCGGGCGGCGGCGATGGCGGCGATTTTTTCCTCCGTGTGGCGGATGCGGAAGGGGGAGACGAGCCCGGCCTGCGCGGCCAGCGGGGTGAGGCGGAGGTCGCAGTTGTCCTGGCGGAGGAGCAGGCGGTACTCGGCGCGGGAGGTGAAGAGGCGGTAGGGCTCGGTGGTGCCCTTGGTGACGAGGTCGTCGATCATCACGGCCAGGTAGGCCTGGCTGCGCTGGAGCAGGAAAGGGGGGCGGCCCTGGGCCTTGAGGGCGGCATTCGCCCCCGCGATAAGGCCCTGTCCGGCGGCCTCTTCGTAGCCGGAGGTGCCATTGATCTGCCCGGCGAAGTAGAGGCCGGAGACGCGTTTGGTCTCCAAGGTGGGATGAAGCTGGGTCGGGGGGCAGTAGTCGTACTCCACCGCGTAGCCAGGGCGGATGATCTCGGCCTTTTCCAGTCCCGGGATGGAACGGATGAAGTCATACTGCACCTCGAAGGGCAGGGAGGTGGAGACGCCGTTCACGTAGAATTCGCGGGTATGACGGCCCTCGGGTTCGAGGAAAATCTGGTGCCGTTCCTTCTCCGCAAAGCGCACCACCTTGTCCTCCACAGAGGGGCAGTAGCGAGGTCCCACCCCCTCGATCTTGCCGGAATACATGGCCGACTTGTGGATGTTGGCCCGGATAATGTCGTGAGTTTGGGGGGTGGTGTAGGTGATCCAGCAGGGAATTTGTTCCACGTGGAACGTTACAGGCCCCCAGGAGTTGAGGGTAAACTGGCTGGGGCCGGTGCCAGGAAGGGGGGTAGCACCCTCGGTTTGGGCCTCCGGTTCGTCCTCAGGGAGGGTGCCAGAGAGGTAGCTGAAGCGCGGAGCAGGCTCGTCTCCGGGCTGTAGCTCGCACTTGGAGAAGTCGATGCTGCGGCTGTTCAGGCGGCAGGGGGTGCCGGTTTTGAAGCGTTGGACGTCAAAACCGAGGGCGCGCAGGCTGTCAGAGAGGGTCGAAATACTGTCCCCCATGCGCCCGCCAGCCTGATTCTGCTGCCCCACATGGAGCAGTCCACGCATGAAAGTGCCGGAGGAAATGACCACCGCCTTGGCCCGATAGACCATCCCAAGGCTGGTGCGCACGCCGACAACGGCATCGTTTTCCACCAAGATCTCGGCGGCATTGCCCTGATGCATGTCCAGATTGGGCTGGTTTTCGAGCAGCCACTTCATGCGAAATTGGTAGGCCTTCTTGTCGCACTGGGCACGGGGAGCCTGCACGCTGGGCCCCTTGCGGGCATTCAGCATGCGGAACTGGATGCCCGTGGCGTCGGTATTCCTACCCATGACTCCGCCGAGGGCGTCGATCTCCCGCACCACATGCCCTTTGGCCAGACCACCGATAGCGGGGTTGCAGGACATCTGGGAGATGGTGTCGAGGTTCTGGGTGAGGATGGCCGTCTGGCAGCCCAGCCTCGCGGCAGCCATCGCCGCCTCCACACCGGCATGGCCGGCTCCGCAGACAATGACGTCATAGTGTTTGGGGAAGGTGAAGAGGCTGGAAGACATGGGGGTGAGAGGGTAGCACAGGCCGCTAAAATGTTCCATGTGGAACAAATGGGAATCGCGGGTAGCGTTTCACAGGGGTGGGGAAGGGCAGAGATAAGGGGACAATCAGACAGGGAGATGGGGAGAAAAGGCGGGGTGCAGGACGCTCCGAGCATCCAGCGCGGGGTAGGGAAGGCGGGCAATAAGCCTCCGCCATGAGTGGAGTAGAGCGCGGAATGGGTTGGATGGCTGCGCAGTCCATAGCCGCAGGAGCAGCCGATTCGTCCTTGGAGTCATTCAGCGCCACAGTCACGACAGGCTTAGGACAGTCCGCGCTACCCTTGGCGGGGTCTACCTGCGGTGAGCTTTACGAGAAGCGTAGCGCAGGGTAGGGAGGCTGGCCCTCCAGCCTCCTCCGCAGGAGCCACACATGTGCTTGAAACCCACCCGCCCTACGAGCCAGCACTCCTCCTCTTCCTCCTGCTCTTACTCCTCCTCCCTTTCCAAGAGGAAGAGGAACAAGGCAGCTGCGCCATGACATTGCAGCCTTCGGCGCGATAGACCACGGCGACCCGAGGACAAGGCGTCCTACCCACTTGCCGGGCCTACTTTGCCCACCCACACAAGGGACACCCCTTATCCCATCCCGCCGCCTAAACACCCCACTTGCTTCCGGCATGCATCCAGCTAGTATCGAACCCTATCACATGGCCACTGCAACCGCCCCCTCAAACGCCCTGGCAAAACACGCCGCCGATCCCATCAATCAGAAGCTGACCGCCGCCGACAAGGTGGAGCTCTACCGCAAGATGGTCCGCATCCGCAAGTTCGAGCAGGTGTCCCTGCAGCACTATCAAGCCGGTCGCATGGGCGGCTTCCTCCACCTCTACATCGGCCAGGAATCCGTGGCTGTCGGCACCGTCTCCGTGATGGGCGAAAACGATCACGTCATCACCGCCTACCGCGACCATGGCCACGCGCTCGCTGTCGGCATGGGCATGAACGAGTGCATGGCCGAGCTCTTCGGCAAGGCCACCGGCTGCTCCCGCGGCAAGGGCGGTTCAATGCACTACTTCGCCCCCGACAAGAACTACTGGGGTGGTCACGGCATCGTGGCGGGTCAGACCCCGCTGGGTCTCGGCCTCGCTTACGGCCTGAAGTATCGCGGCCTCAAAGGTGCCGCTCTTTGCTTCCTCGGCGACGGCGCCGTGAACCAGGGTGCCTTCCATGAATCCCTCAACCTCGCCGAGCTGTGGGACCTGCCGGTGATCTACGTCATCGAAAATAACGGCTACTCCATGGGCACCAGCCAGCAGCGCTCCTCGGCCTATCAGGATTTCCTGGCCAAGCGCGCCGAAGGCTACGGCATGGCCTGGGAGCAGTTCAACGGCGAAGACGTCTATGAAGTTCGCGCCGGCGTAGGCCGCGCCATCGCCCGCGCTCACAACGAGTCCAAGCCCAGCATCCTCGAAATCGCCACCTACCGCTGGGAAGGCCACTCCGTCGCTGACGCCAACAAGTTCAAGTACCGCACCAAGGAGGAGGTGGAGAAGTTCCAGAACGACCACGACCCGATCCAGGTGTGGAAGCGCAACCTCCTTACCGAAGGTGTGGCCACCGAAGAAGAGCTGAAGAAGATCGACAAGGAAGCTCAGAAGGAAGCGGAAGACTCAGCCGAGTTCGCCAAGAGCAGCCCCTATCCCGAACCGGAAACCATCTTCGAAGATGTGTACTGGGAAGTGGACAACAAGACCGAAGCCGGCCAGACCGGACGCCACTTCTTCAACGACTGATCCACAGTCCGATTCCACCACGGAGTCTTTTCAAAGCCGGAGCTTGCTCAGCAAGTCTCCGGCTTTTTCTTGGCAGAGACCACCTTAATCAACTCATCCACAATAAAATAAAACACCTCTGCCACCACTTCGGCAGCAGAGGTGTGGAAAAAGGACGTGGCAAGCTTCCTACTTCGCGTCCGCCGTCGAGGTGATCACATCGGCCACCTCGCTCAAGATCACGGCGTGCTTGTCATACGTCGCCTTGGCACCCACGAGCTGGGTCAGGTAGTTCAGGGCTTCCGAGAGCGGCACGTTGGCGAGCGAGAGGGAGAGCTTGCGCTGGGCTAGCTCGTTCCCTTTCACGATCACATTCGGCACCACCTTGCCACCGCTGGCATTCTTGGAGAGCGCACGCAGACCTTCGATCGCCTCAGTCACAGTCACGTCATTCAGATCCACCTTTGGCAGAGTCACAGAGGCGTACTGATTTTTCAGCGACATGTCCTTCGGCTGATAATTGGCGCGGATGTAGGCCAGCATGTTCTTCGTGTCTGCATGCTGGGGATTCACCGCCGCCACTCTGGAGAGCAGACGATGGGCCGTTTCAAGATCGCCACGGTAGTAGGCGGCGCGTCCCTGTTGATACAGGGCATTCAGATCTTCGGCCTGCGCTGGGAGGCCACTCACTGAGATGCACAAGGCAGTCGTCAAAACCTTGACCGCCGTCGAAACCCTAGACCCAATCAATGATGTTTTCATAGGAAGGAGGTTGAATTCGGAATGATTTCACCAAATCGCCGTGCGGATGTCAAGACTGCACCCGGTCCGGCAGCACGAGGCCTTGAAGCAGAGCGCATTCTGTTGCATCGGTGATGAATGCCGCCGCCTAAAAAACCCAACGCCAGCCAGGTGAATGTCATCCTGGGCAGCGATGAAGCGCGCGTGAAGGAAACCGCGCTCATGCTCGTGCGCAGCCTCACGCCGCCGGACGCAGGAGACTTCAGCAACGACATCATCGACGGCACGGCTGACAACTCCGAGCACGCCGGCACGATCTGCTCCAATGTGTGCATGGCGCTGCAGACGCTGCCCTTCTTTGGCGGCTCCAAGGTGGTGTGGCTCAAGAACGCCAACTTCCTCGGCGAGTCCGGCGCAGGCCGTGGTCAGGATGCCGTGAACGGATTTGAGCGCATCATTGATGTCATCGAGCGCGGCCTCGGTTCTGACGTGCGCGTTGTCATCAGCACCACCAGCATCGACAAGCGCCGCAGCGCTTACAAGCGCATCTCCAAGATCGCCAACATCGAAGTCTTCGACAAGCCTGACACCTCGCGTGCTGGATGGGAGGGACCCGTGATCGCCATGGCCTCGCAGAAGGCACGGGACATGGGCATCACCTTTGAAAGCGGTGCGCTGGAGCTGCTGGTGCAGATGGCGGGCGACGACACGCGCCAGATGGAGAACGAGCTGGAAAAGATCGACCTCTATCTCGGAGAGCGCCGCCGCGCCGGACTCAAGACCGTGCAAAACATGGTCTCCATGAGCAGGGCAGGGGTGCTGTGGGATCTGGGCAACGCCATCGGCAAGCGCGACCTGCCTCGTGCGCTGGAACTGCTGGGCACTCTTTTGTATCAGGGGCAGAACGCCATCGGCCTGCTGCTGGCCGCCATCGTGCCACGGGTGCGCAGCCTGCTTCTCATCAAGGACCTCGGCTCGCGCCACAAGCTCAACAAGATGAACTACAACGGCTTCTGCGCCTCGCTGGAAGCCCTGCCATCCACCGCCACCTCCCACCTGCCGCGCAAGAAAGACGGCACCGGCTTCAACGCGTACCCGATGTTCCTGGCACTGCCCGAGGCGGGCAACTACACGCTCGAAGAACTGCATGCAGGATTCAAAGCCTGCCTTGCCGCCAATGCCAAGCTCGTCACCTCATCGCTGGATCCCAAGCTGGTGCTGGAGCGTCTGCTCATCGGCCTGCTTTCCAAACCCGCCCGCTGATTCTTTTTTCATGTCCATCTCCACCGCACTCACCTGTCTCGCCATCGGCATCCTCAGCGGCGTGGTAGCCGCGCTGTGTGGCGTAGGAGGCGGTGTGGTCATGGTGCCTGCGTTTGTCACCTTTCTGAAGCTGCCGCACAAGACCGCCGTCGCGACCTCGCTTGCCATCATCATTCCCACCGCGCTTATGGCCACCACGCAGAACGCGAAGCACGGCTATGTGGATTGGAAGGTGGTCATCATCACCGCCATCTCCGCCTCCACCTTTGCCTACTTCGGCGCAGGCTGGCTCAAGACGCTGAGCAACGAAACCCTCACCCGCATCTTCGGCATCATTCTCGTCACCTTCGGCGCGCGCATGCTGCTGCTGGGCAAGGCGTGATCACCACACCAGCGCATCCAGCAGAAACGTGGCCACCATGAGCAGCGCCACGATGAGGCGCAGCACCAGGCCCACGCCCGTGCCCAGCAGAGAACCCCACGCTGACTTCGCCGCAGGCTGCAGCTGCTTTTTGGCAAAGACGAGCTCAAAGGAAACACCGCCTATCAGCGGCCCCAGCACCAGGCCGAAGGGAATGAAGAACATGCCCGCGATGCCACCGATGAACACGCCTGCGATGCCCCACTTGCTCGCGCCAAACCAGCGCGCACCCATCGCTCCGCTGGCAAAATCCACGACATAGGAAAGCACCAGCTCCAGAGATAAAAACACGATGCCCCAAGTGCTCATGCCGGATTCAGAGCGCAGCACCGTGTGCACGATGCCTGCGGCAAAGATCAGCATCGGCCCTGGCAGAAACGGCACCACCGAACCAATGACACCCACGATGAGCAGGCAGATCGTCAGCGTCCACACGCTCCACATCTCCCACGGCATGGTGGTGAAGAAATGCGTCACCGCATTCCAGGAATGGGTCAGCCACTCAGTCATCTCGCCACAGGGTTTTGGTTTCCACCGGCTGCCTCACGCTGCGCGGCCAGTTCAGTCCGGCACGCGGCCAGCCGAGATAGATCAGGCCCACGCATTTGTCTTCGGAGCCGATGCCGAGCCAGTCGGCAAACTCACGCGTGCCCAGCAGGGGAGGGGACGACCAGTAGCAGCCCAGGCCCGCCGCCGTGGCGGAGAGCTGCAGGTTTTGCAGCGCGCAGGCCACGGCCTCAATCTCTTCGATCTCAGGAATCTTTGCCCCACCTCGCCGCTCCATCACGCAGGCAATGATGACCGGAGCCAGCAGCGGGTTCTCGCTCATCTTCTTCATCTTATCCTCGCGGAACTCATGCGCCGGTGTGGTGTCGCGGTACACACGCTGCATCGTCTCCGCCAGCCGCTGCCGCGCCGCGCCCTGATGCACGATGAACTTCCACGGTTCCGTCAGTCCATGCGTGGGAGCCCACGTTGCATCCTCCAGAATCTGCGTCAGCAACGCCCGCTCAACCCCACGCGCCGCATCCAGGTCCACCGGCTTGATGGACCGACGATGACGCATGAGCGCACTGAGCTGGGAAGGGGAGGGGAGATCTGCCATGAATGCGGCAGCCTTACACCATCCTTCCTTCTTTGCTCAACATTTGAAGCGACGGGTTTGTGCTTCCATCAATCGAGCCAGTTCTCCACCAGCAAGCCGGGGACTTTGGAAAAATCCACCAGATTGCGTGTGAGCAGCAGAGCAGCGTGAGATCGTGCAATGCCGGCAATCTTCAGGTCCATGGTACCGACCATCAGCCGTAACCCGCGCAACTGTTGAAACTCATCGGCGGCTTCATCATCAAAAGGTAAAATAGTGACATCGGCAAAGTCATGGATGGCGTTTTGAAACTGCCGGTAGGCATGCACCTGTTCCTGTCCCGCCGTCCTGCGATTGATTTCAGCTGTCCAGCCCTGAGTAACTTCCTGCACAGTCACGACCGTGATGAAAGCATCTGCAGCAGTATCAATCAGGCGCTGCCTGAGACGATGGCCCGCTTCTGACTCATGCAGAAACTCACGGTAGTGATTGGTGTCAAGAATAACGAACACGCCTTAACGACCTTCACGGTTCATGCGCTCACGCCATTCAGCGCCAAGCCGATAAGCATCAGGAGAAAGATCATCATTTCTGGCCCTGCCGAAAAGCTTCATCCAGGAGCCTTTTGGCTTCGGGACATAGCGCTGCTTGGGCTGGGGCGCAGCACCAGAGGCGTTGGTCTCGGATTCCGTATGACCTTTCATAAAGCAAACATGCATCAGTCATTCGGCAGTGGCAACTACGAAGCAGCCGATCACACCATCGGCACCAGCTTGCTCAGCACCAGCGTCACCAGCAGGCCGATGACAGAGTCTGCAGTGAGCTGCAGGGTCCAGGTGCGGAGGGTTTCTTTTTCAGTCATGCCGCTGAGGCGGTTCACCACCCAGAAGCCGCTGTCGTTCATCCAGGAGCAGCACATGGCACCAAAGCCGATGGAGGTGAAAAGATACACCGGATGGCAGCCCAGCGGCGTGTTGGCCAGCATCGGTGCCATGATGGAGGAGGCAGTCAGCATGGCCACGGTGGCAGAGCCCTGCGCCACGCGCACCACGGCGGCCACCACCCAGCCGAGCAGGACCAGATTGAGACTGTAGCCCTGCGCCAGCGACTGCACCGCATCGCCCACACCTGCGCTGCGCAGCGCCAGACCAAAGGCACCGCCTGCGCTCGTGATCAGGATGATCATCCCGGCCGTCTCCAGCGGCGGACCCACGAGATCCTCCACCTTCTTCAGGCTGAGGCCACGCTGCCTGGCCAGCACCCAGAGTGCGATGGCGGCACCGATGAGCAGCGCGATGTTCTTGTGCCCGATGAAGTCCACCCAGGCACGCACGCCGTTGAAGCCGCTCTCTCCACCGAGAGCACTGACCAGCGACGCTCCCCAGCCCGCACCCGTGGCCGCGCTCTTATGCGCCAGCTCAAACACCGTCGTCAGGCTGATCAGAATGATTGGCAGCAGCACTGGCGTCATGCTCCAGAAAAAGCTCGGCAGCTCGCTCTCAGGCTTGGTGCTGGCACCCTTCATGTCTTCCAGGGAGACACCACCCGTGGCACGCAGAGGTACATCGGTTCGGCGGTTCAGCCACTGGCTCACGAAAAAGCCAAACACACAGGTGATCGCGCCGATGATCATGCCACCGATGATGGACTCGCCCACATTGAGATGCAGGTCATCCACCACGGCCACCGGGCCTGGATGCGGCACTGTCATGGAGTGCGTCACCGTGCCACCGCAGCACACGGCCATGATGTAGAGCGTGTAGTCCTTGCCCGTGCGCATGCGCAGCGCCATGGCCAGCGGCACCATGAGCATGAACATGGTGTCAAAGAAAATCGGCGCACTCAGGATGAAGGTGCTCCACAGCAGCGCCCAGCCCGCATGCTTCTCGCCAAAGAAAGCCAGAAAGCGGCGCACCACCTTGTCCGCACCGCCGCTCTCCATCAGGCACATGCCGATGATGGCCGCCAGAGCGATGGACACCGCGATGTCTCGCGCCGTGTCTCCCAGCCCCTTGGACACCATCTCCACCACGCCCACCATGGAGGACATCGCCTTCACCTTGCCGTCCTTCTGCACGATATCCCAGGAGTCCTTGCCAGCCAGCAGCCCTGCCAGCATGGCCGCGAGGATCAGAGCCACAAAAGCATGCATGCGCAGCTTGCTGATGCCAATGATGATGAAAGCAACGCTGACAGCGAGAACGACGAAAGGCCAG
Source organism: Prosthecobacter vanneervenii (assembly GCF_014203095.1). Taxonomy (NCBI): domain Bacteria; kingdom Pseudomonadati; phylum Verrucomicrobiota; class Verrucomicrobiia; order Verrucomicrobiales; family Verrucomicrobiaceae; genus Prosthecobacter; species Prosthecobacter vanneervenii. Next base: position 166,892 of record NZ_JACHIG010000010.1, read on the forward strand.
TAGCTGGCCGAGGTGGCGGCGAGAAGAAACATGGCCGCGATGCTGGCGGGAGGCCGGGGGTGCGTCAAGACATTCGACGGTGGACATCCCAATTGGGCTCCGCTTCTTTCCGCCACGCATGAAGAAACCCGCCCTGCTCCGCCTTTCCTTCCTTCTGCTCGTCATCGTGGCGGGAGTGTTTGGGGTGTCGCGGCTGGACTTTGATGTGGACCCGCTGAGCCTGCTGCCGCAGGGGTTGCCGGGGCTGCAGGGTACGCGCCTATTGAGAGAGCAGAAGCGCAACCTGCTGATCATCTCCGTGCAGGCCGAGGATCCCTCCCTCGTGGAAGTCACCGCCGAGGCGCTGGCCGAGCATCTGAGCACCAGACCTGAGCTCTGCGCCAGCGTGCGCAGCAAGTCCCTGCTGCAGTCAGACCCCGCCATCATCGCCGAGGTGGTGGCTTATCTGTGGCTCAATGCGCCACCAGAGGAGGTGCAGAAGCTCATCGCCTCACTCGATCCCGCATCCATCGCAGCCCTGCTGGCCAAGTCGAAAGAGGCCGCCGGATCATCGCTGGATCTGCAAAATGCCACGCTCGCAGGTTACGATCCCCTAGGCCTGGCGCGTGGGGCGCTGGGCCTCATGAACACCAGCGGCGGAGACATGAGCAGCCTCATGGGCGATGAATTCAGCAGCGCCGACGGCACACTGCGCCTGCTCTTTGTCACTCCTCCGGGACAGGCACTGGCAGACTACCGCGCCGCCAATGCCTGGCTCACACAGATCAAGACAGAGGTACGGGAGAAATGGCTGCCGCAGCAGGGCGAGCTCAAGGGCGTGAAGATCGGCTTCACCGGAGATCCCGCGTTTCAGGCGGAGATCGCCACCGGCATGGAAGGGGACATGCGGCAGTCCATCGGCGCAGTGACCTTCATCGTGGGCTTTCTCTTCTGGCTGCTGCACCGCAGCGTGAAGCCGCTGCTCTGGCTCATGCTGGCCATCCTTTGCGCCAATCTCATCACCCTCGGCACGGCGGGCGCGATCTATGGTTCCCTCAATGTCATGTCCATGGGCTTTGCCGCCATCCTCACCGGATTGATCGAGGACTTTGGTGTGGTGGGCCTGCACGTGGCGCGCGAGCATCCCGGCGAGGGCTTTGGCCGCATCTGCCGCCGTGCGCTGCCCAGTGTGGCGTGGTCGGCCATCAGCATCGCAGGCATCTTTGCCATGCTGGGCCTCAGCCAGCTTCCCGGTGTGGCACAGCTCGGCATCCTCTCGGCGCTGGGCGTGCTCATCGGTGCGGCAGTGATGATCTTCGGCTTTCTGCCGCTGGGCATGAAGGCAGGAAAGCTGGAGGAGCATCATGGCAGCGTGCGTGTGGCCCTCAAGATGCAGGGCGTCATGGTCGGCGTAGTGCTTGCGGCCTTGGTGGCCTCCACGGTTGTCATCGGATGGAAAGGCCTGCCGCGAATGGACTTCGGCTCCGCTGTGCTGCGACCTGAAAAGAGCGAGGCCTTTGATGTCTTTGAGGCCGTGGAGCAGCGCATGCTCAACAGCAGCAGCGAGCCCGGCCGCAATATGCCGCTGGTCTTTGCTGCCAAGGATGCCAGCACCCTGCGCCAGAGCATCGTCGCCACGCAAAAGGCGCTCAAGAGCCAGGAGGTCGAAGCCCACCTGCTGCCGCTTGCACTGGTGCCTGATGCCGAAGCTCAAAAGGCCAATCTCTCTGCGTTGCAGTCCCTGACCACACGTGAAGAGTTACTGAAGCAAGCCATCGATGCCGCCGGATTCACCGAGGTGGCTTTTGCCCTGACGCAACGTGTCCTCGGCCAGTGGCGAGAATGGGCCGCTGCCAAGCCAGCGCTGCCGCTCTGGCCCAAGCCTGTGGTGCTGGAAAACCTGGGCGACATCGTCTCGCAGCATGTGGAGCACGGCATGATGGCCGTAGGCTCTGTGAGGCTGGCGCAGGGGCGCACCCTGGAGACCGCACCCGTGCTGCACGCGGTGGAAAAAATCCCCGGAGCCCATGCCGCCGGATGGGCCTTTCTACGCACCTCGCTGGAGCCTCTTTTAAAGAAGGAGATTCTGCGCGTGTGCGTGCCCACGGTGGTCATCGCCTGCGTGCTCTTTCTACTGGTGTTTCATGGCTGGCGGGAGCGCGTCTTTGCCCTGCTGACCCTCACTGCCAGCGGCTGGATCCTGCTGGGCGGCATGTCGGCCTGGAGTCTCACGTGGAACCTCATGAGCGTAGGGGCCGTGCCGCTCTGCCTGGGCTTGGGGCTGGACTTCACCATCCACGTCATGCATTCGCTGCGGGAGCCCGGCATGAGCCGCGAGCGCATCGCCTCCCTAGGCCGCTCCCTGGCCTACTGCGGGCTGAGCACCGGCCTCGCCTTTGGGGCGCTGGCCGTGGGCAGCAATCGCGGCCTCATCACTCTGGGCATGACGGCCATGATCGGGGTGCTCACCGTGTTGGTCACTGCCGCCTTCGCGCTCCCTTGGGTATGGTACCGAAGAAAGGGCTGATTGAGAGATGATTCGAGCGCCTGCGTCTGCGGGTCCAAGGGCCAAAAGCCGCCAGCCCGCATGCTGCCGCAATGAGGAGGATCACCAGGAAAAGAAGCTCAAAGCTCCACAGCTCCTCCAGCGGCTTGTTGAGCTTGCCTAAAAAGGCACCCGTCGCCGCAAAGAAGTCCAGAATGGCGCTGAAAAACCGGATGAGCGTCTCCATTTCCAGACACCGTGGCCCGCAGAGCGAACCAGCTCAAAAACTGTGCGGTGACACTTCGCTCACTGACTTTTTGGTCACATTCGGCCCCTCCCAGGCAGCTCCACCCCCCGCACCCTGATTTTTCGCTGGCGCAATCGCTTCTGCCGACTACTATGGTCAGCCCCTGATAAAATGGTGGTCGTAGCTCAACGGTAGAGCCCCAGATTGTGATTCTGGTTGTTGCGGGTTCGAGTCCCGTCGATCACCCCACTTTTTTTCGTGGAGTGCCACCGGACTTCCGGTTACAAACAAGGCACGCATGTCAGAGCTGGAAAAAGTCATCGGTCACATCTTTCGCGATCCCTCATTGCTTCAGCTCGCCCTCACCCATGGGAGCGTTGGCTACGAGAGCCAGCGCGCCCAGGCGGACAACCAGCGTCTCGAGTTCCTCGGCGATGCCGTGCTGCAGCTCGCACTCTCAGACCTGCTCTTTCAGCGCCTCCCACAGGCCGATGAAGGCGTGCTGACCCAGTCACGGGCCCAGCTTGTCTCCACCAAGGCGCTGGCCCGCATCGCCCGCCGCATCGGACTGGGAGCCCACCTGCTGCTTGGCCGTGGCGAGGAAGCCAACGGCGGCCGCGACCGCGAGTCCAACCTGGCCGACGCCCTCGAAGCCGTGGCCGGAGCCGTCCATCTCGACGCTGGCACCGCCGCTGCGCACGCCTTTGCCGCACGCCTCTTTGCCGAGGAGCTGGAAGCCCTGAACCGTGGCCCACTGGACATCAATCCCAAGGGCCAGCTCCAGGAGCTCATCCAGGCCGTGGGCACCGAGCCGCCGCACTATGAGATCGTGGGCTCTGAAGGGCCGGACCACGCCAAAAACTTTGTGGCTGCCGTATCCTGGCGCGGATGCCGCCTTGGAGAAGGCAGCGGCCGCAGCAAAAAGGACGCTGAAGTGCAGGCCGCTCACGCCGCCCTGCAAAACCCCGCCCTGGGAGGACTGCTGCGAACAACTCGTGAACAATAGGATGAACAAAACCGCCAAGTCTGAGAGCAACCGTGAAAAGTCCGGGTTGTTCCAGCCCGCTCACAATTTCTGCCGGTTTGCTTCACAGGCCGGCTGCACGTGGAACCCTGATAAATCAAAGGCGGAACACACTTGTTGAAGTTGTTCGCAGTACTTACGGATATGAGTTTCAAGGAACCTCCACCTTATCCAATCATAAGAGCTGGGAACAACTCACGCCTTGAGCCGCATGAGAGCGCATGGCCTGAAGCCATCCTGCTGAAGACGCATCTGGATGGCAGCACAGAGAAACTGCAGGCACCATGACGCCAGCCAGTGCTCTGGAGGAGTGGGATCGTCCAGCTCCCTCGCACATCCGCGAACATGCTACAGGTGGGGGATCAAGATGATCCCACTCCGTCGGGCTCATGCCTTCGTCATCAGACCCGTTCGTACTTGGACGTGTTCCTACTTCAGCGGCCAGAACACCGGCACCATGGCCAGAATGACGATGAGCATCACCAGCGTCAGGCCACCGCCCACTTTGATGAAGTCGGAGAAGCGGTATTTGCCAGGACCATAGACGAGGATGCAGCTGGGTTCGAAAGGCGTGAGCATGGAGGCAGAGGCGCTGAGCATCACGCCGATGGCAAAGGCGCGCTGATTGGCCCCCATGGAAGCCGCAGCTTGCAGCGCCACCGGCAGCACCACGAGGGCGGCTGCGGCGTTGGACATGGGCTGCGTGAGCAGGATTGTCAGCAGGCAGAAGCCCGCAAACACGGCAAAGGGCCCTAGCGGCTGCAGCCAGCCGGTGATGAAATCCGCCGTCATCTGTGCAGCACCGGAGACCTTCATCGCTTCTCCAAAAGCCATCATGCCGCCGATCAGGATGAGCAGCCGCCAGTCGATGTTCGTGTAGGCGTTCTCCAGCTTGATGCAGCCTGTTACGACGGCAAGAATGGCCACCAATACAAAGGCCACGGTGTCCGGGACCCATTCAAAGCTGCTGCAGATCACCGCCATCACAAAGGCCGCCAGCAGCATCAGGCCGCGACGGCGTGTCTCAGCGCTGAACTGATGCTGGGTGATCACGAGCATGTCATTGCCCTCTTCGTAGGCACGGAAGCGGTCGCTGGGCCCCTGCAGCAGCAGCACGTCACCAGCGCGGAGCTTTTCATCCGCCATGTGGTGCATGAGGGCGCGGTCGCTGCGTGTGAGCGCCAGCACGGAAAGGCCCGTGCGCTGGCGGAAGTTGTTTTCCCGCAGGGAGCGGCCCACAAAGCCGGAGCGCGGTGTCAGCACCACTTCAGCCACCTGGGCGTCCCGCATGTCGATGCCGGAGCTGCGCAGCGTCACGTCTTCCAGAATGTCCAGGCCCTCGATCTTCTTCACGCGGATGAGGTTCTCCACCTTCCCGGCCACCAGCACCACATCTCCCTCCTCAAAACGGAGGTTTGGCCCTGCATCGATCGCCTGCTCGTCCCGGCGGATTTTGATGACTTGAAACTCCAGCGCGGAAAAGTCCGAATCAAACGCCGCCTGGCCGATGAGCGGCGAGTTTGGCAGCACCATCACCTCGGCCAGGTAGTCGCGCATGGCATCGCCAGACATGACAGCCGCTTTGTCGCGCTCGGGCACCAGCCGGGTGCCAAAGAAGACCATGTAGAGAATGCCGGTGACCATGAGCACCAGGCCGATGCCGGTAAACTCAAACATGCGCAGCGGCTGCAGCCCCAGCTTGGTGATGGCGCCGCTCACCGCCACATTCGTGGAGGTGCCGATCAGCGTACAAGTACCGCCCATCAGCGAGGCAAAGGCCAGCGGCATGAGCAGGCGCGAGGGCGGGATGCGCAGCTTGCGCGTCAGCCCCATCACCGGGCCGATGAACACAGCCGTCACCGTCGTGTTGTTCATGAAGGCGGAGACGCCGCCCACCACCGCCATCATCACCGCCATGAGCCGCCTCGGCTGCGTGCCAAAGGTCTGCGCCAGAAAGCCGCCCATGAGGTCCAGCACGCCCGTCTCTCGAAGCGCCGCACCGATGACAAAGATGGCCGCCAGCAGGATGATCACGCGATCGCCAAATCCGGCAAAGGCCCGGTCCGCTTTCAGGATGCCGCACATCACCAGCACGCAAAGCAACGACAGTGTGACGAGGTCCACCGAGATTTTCTCCGTGGCAAAGGCGATGACGGCGACGACGAGCAGTCCGATGACGATCCAGGCTTCCATTGTTGGCGCACCAGTGGCGCAGGGAGATTTACAGCTCAAGGAGCAAGCTGCTTAAACCGGACCTGCGTGCCGTTTTTGTGGAAGCAAGCAGCCCCTGTGCGCGTTATCTCGCGCTTACTCTCCATGCGTTCCCTCTCCCTCACTTTTCTCGCAGTCCTGGTTTCCGGACTGCAGGTTTTTGCCGCTCCACGCGCTGAACATGTCTTCATCATCAGCATCGATGGCGGCAAGCCGGCGGTCATTGCCGAGAGCGAAGCGCCTACGCTGAAGAAAATCGCCGCCGAGGGTGCCGTCACCTGGCAGGCCAGCACCATTTTCCCGTCCATTACCCTGCCCTCCCACACCTCCATGCTGACCGGTGTGGGTCCTGACAAGCACCACATCCTGTGGAACGCCTACACACCGATCAAAGGCATGGTGAAGGTGCCCACGGTCTTCTCCCTGCTGAAAGCCGCCGACCCCAAAGCCGTGGACGGCATGTTTGTCGGCAAGGTCAAATTCCGCCACCTGTGGCTGGAAAACTCCCTGGACGTCTTCGACTTCGGCGGCCCGCAGACCGCCGCGCCTGTGGCCGGATCTCCTGAAATCGAGAAGGACAAAAAGCCCTCGCAGATGGTGGCCAAGCAGGCCGCCGCCTGGATCAAGGAGACCAAGCCACGCCTCACCTTCATCCATTTCCCGGATGTGGACACCGCCGGGCACAAGGACGGCTGGGGCTCCCCGCAGCAGAAGGAAGCCATCAAAGTGACCGACCAGGCCCTCTGGCAGGTGTGGCAGGCCATCAAGGACGCCGGCATCGCCGACACCAGCGTCATGCTCATCAGCGCCGACCACGGCGGGCATGACAAGACCCACGGGCTCAATACTCCCGACGACATGATCATCCCCTGGGTGGCCTGGGGCAAGGGCGTGAAGAAGAGCTACACCATCACCGCCCCCGTCACTACTTATGACACCGCCGCCACCGCCCTCTGGCTGCTGGATGTGCCCCTGCCAGCCGATTTTGACGGCAAGCCGGTGACCAGCGCCTTTGAGTGATCAGACCGCCGGTGGCTTGATGGCCTTGATCTTCAGTGCAGAGATGAAGATTGTGCCACAAAGCACGAGACGGATGCAGCTGTACGCAAAGCCCTGGAAGCTCTGAACTTCTCCGCGCATCACCTCCAGCATGAACTCAAAGATGTAGTAGCTGGCCACCAGGCTGGCTGCGATCAAGACAGAGCACGCGAGCTTCAAGGCTTTCGACCCGCCAATCAGATACCCACCAATGGCGAAGCCTGCGGTGCAAAACACTCCGATCGCAAGCTCCAGCTCTCCGACGCCCAGCTTCAAGTAAAAGGGTATCGCCAAGTATACACCGTATGAGCACCAGAGGATCATAGCAATGACTGCAGGCAGCATCTTCTTCTGCCACACGTCCAGTTCATCCTGCCAGCGTTTGCGGTCGTTCGCTGTGGTCTGCCGACTCCGACAGGACGCGATCTGTTCCTCCGTCAGCACCTTGCCCTTGCTGCGGTGGCTCCAGCATTGGGAGCAAAAGTCTTCATGGAATTCAGCGAACTTGCCGCAGTGCGGGCATTTTTGGCGCGGGGTCATCAGTGCTTTTTTGAAGAAGGATTACGATGAGTCAAACGGATAGGTGTTACGAAAAGAATCACGGCGTGCGCATTTTTACCCGCCGCAGTTTTCCGCTCTTGCCATCCACGGCATGTCTCCGTACTCTCGCGCCCAATTTATTATGAGCCAAAAAACACCTGTGAACTGGGAAAAGCTGGAGGAGAAGCCGGAATTCCGCACGCTGATGACGCGGAAAAAGGCCTTCATCATTCCCGCCACGATCTTCTTCCTTATCTACTACCTCGCGCTTCCCGTGCTGGTGGGCTACTGCCCGGATCTCATGAAGCAGAAGGTGTGGGGAGAGGTGAACATCGCCTACGTCTTTGCGCTCTCCCAGTTCTTCATGGCCTGGATCATGGCCTTCATCTACGTGCGCGTCGCGGCCAAGTGGGACAAGGCGGCCGCAGAGGTGATCGACGGACACCATTGAGAAAGATGAAGAATAAAAACTGAAATCTGAAACATAACCCCGGGGCTTTCTATGACGGACCTGCCAGATCGCACCAAGAAATTCGCCTCACGAATCATCAACATGTATCTGGCTCTGCCGAAGCACGATCTGACAAAAGTGTTTGGTCCTCAGATTCTGCGTTCTGCCACCTCAGTTGCAGCGCAAACTCGGGAGGGCAAAAGGCCAAAGTCCCCCAAAGACTTCATCAGCAAAATCGAGGGAGCCATCCAGGAACTCGAAGAAACCACACTCTGGCTGGAACTCATTCAGGATCACAAGCTGCTTAAACCCGCCAGACTGAAAGACCTTTTTCAGGAAGCTTCTGAACTCAACGCCATCATGACGACCGTCGTTGTTCAGGCGAAGCGGAAGCTTTGATTTATCTTTAATCTTTAATTTTTTATCTTTCCCCTATGACTATCGCGCAGATCATGTTCCTGGCCTTCGTCGGCCTCACGCTCCTCATCACTTTTTACGCCGCTAAAAAGAACACCGGTGCCAGCGCCTACTTTGCGGCAGGCCGCAGCATCACCGGCTGGCAGAACGGCCTCGCGGTGGCTGGCGACTACATGAGCGCCGCCTCCTTCCTCGGTATCTCGGGCGCTATTTGCTTTTCCGGCTATGACGGTTTCATGTACTCCGTCGGCTTCCTGGTGGCCTACATCACCGTGCTGCTCATCGTGGCCGAGCCGCTGCGAAATGCGGGCAAGTACACCATGGCCGACCTCCTGGCCTACCGCCTCAAGCCACGCCCGGTGCGTGCGCTGGCCTCCCTCAGCACGCTGACGGTTTCCACCATCTACATGATCGCGCAGATGGTGGGCGCAGGTGGCATCATCGAGCGTCTCATCAACATTCAGTTCGCGCCCGCAGTGATCGGCGTGGGCGTGCTCATGCTGGTGTATGTGGTCTTTGGCGGCATGCTGGCCACCACCTGGGTGCAGATCATCAAGGCGCTGCTGCTCATCGCAGGCGCGCTGCTGCTCAGCTATCTGGTGCTTCAGCATCACCACTTCAGCTTTGCGGAGTTCTTCAGCTCTGTTTCCAAAGCCGACTACGGTGGCACTTCGGAGCCGAAAAACCTCATGCAGCCTGGTTTGAAATACGGCGTGGCCGCTGCGGGTCCCTGGGGTCCGCTGGATCTTATCTCCCTCTGCCTCGGCCTCGTGCTGGGCACCGCCGGCCTGCCGCACATCCTGGTGCGCTTTTACACCGTGCCGGACGCCAAGACCGCCCGCTCCAGCGTGGTGTGGGCCATGGCCATCATCGGTCTCTTCTACATCATGACGACCTTCTTTGGCTTTGGTGCCGCCACCATCCTGAAAAAGGAGCTCATCACCACCGCTGCCGGCAAACCCGACATCAACATGGTCGCGCCCATCCTGGCCAGGCATCTGGGCGGAGAGTACTTCTTCGCCTTCATCAGCGCCGTGGCCTTTGCCACCATCCTTGCTGTCGTCGCCGGTCTGACCATGAGCGCCAGCGCCAGCTTCGCCCATGACTTCTATTCCAACGTCATCCATCACGGCAAAGAAAACCGTCCGGGAGCCGAACTCAAAGTGGCCCGCCTCACCGCCTTCTGCGTGGGCGCGGTCAGCATCGGCATCGCCATCTTCCTTGGCCCCAGCGTGAATACCGCCTTCCTCGTCGGCCTCGCCTTCGCGGTGGCCGCCAGCGCCAACCTGCCCGTGATCATCTTCAGCGTGTTCTGGAAGCGCTTCAACACCGCTGGCGCCGTGGCCGGCCTCAGCGTGGGCCTGCTCTCCTCCATCATCCTCATCCTGCTGAGCCCGAACGGTGTCTTTGGCAAAGCCGGCGCCATTTTCCCGCTGGAAAATCCCGGCATCGTCAGCATCCCGATCGGTTTCCTGGCGGCCTATCTCGGCACCATCCTCACTCCGCGTGACCTTGAGGCGGAAGCCAAATTCGCCGAGCTCACCGTCCGCGCCCACACCGGACTCGGCGCTGAGAAGGCCACCGCGCATTGATCCAAAACCTGATGCGGGCACCACCGCCCGCCCGGAGGCTGCTCCTGCGGCAGCCTCCGTCCGCAGCGGCATTGGCGGTGCTCGGCAGTCAGCAGCATAGAAAGGGTCTCCATGAAACCAGCCCGGCCCTCCCCACCGACCCTGCTCCGGATATCCGCACTGGCATGGCTGTGCGCCGCAGTGTTCCTTCTGCCCTCCTGCCTTTACCGGCGCAGAGTGGTCTTTGAGCACGACACCCTCACGGGCCGCGATACCATGACCTACCGTGGCAAGGCCATCTCTCCAGAGGAGCTGTATGAGCTGGGGGAAAAGACCGGCTTTGGCCAGATCGACCTCATCCTGAAAAAGGACGGCACCACGCAGAAGCTCGACTTCAAAACCTGGCACACCGGCATGCGCCTGATCCCAGCGGCGCTGCAGGGAGATGCGCTGGAGTGAGGTGATTTTGCAAACACTTCCCACTCTTGCACTCCACGCACTCTGGCGCAGCATCTCCACCGGTCATGCACTTCGCTGAATTCAAAGCCGCCATCCAGCAGAGGTTGTCATATTCTCATCGATGGAGTCCACTCATTGCAGTATGGTGTGCTTGCTTGCTGGTGGGCTGCTCCACGGGCTCTCAGCCACCTGCGCCGGGTATCGATCCTGCCTATGGTCGGGCGATGCGGAAAGCCCAGTACAATCTGGGAGCGCGCTCCGCTAAGGCGGATATCAAACGCGGAACTCTGGCGTGGGAGACTCAGGATAATGGAGAGCAGGAGTACTGGCGCGTCCTTTGGTGCTTCCGCAAGATCCTGGCGGAAAAGTATGGCATCGAGTATCGCATGCGCGGGCATGGTGTTCCTGCAGACAATCAGGCCCGGATCTCAGGCTATCAGTCGGTGATGAATCCATATCTGAGCGCCAGATTGGGAACAGAATGGAAGTCCCGCATCTATGCCGAAGCAGAGGCATTTTACCACACCCGCTGGCACGAAGTGGAACGGCAGTACTGCATCGATGAGCCGCATGAAGCTGGCTGCGAAGACTATATGCGTCTGCATCCCATCAGCGCGGAGGAAAGAAGGAAGCGCAATTCCCTGAACAAGTTCTATGACTACCGGGATGAGGATCCCAAAAGAAAGGTTCCGAGTGCTCGCTCCTTTCGTGGTCTGACCATGTGGGAAACCATCACCGTACTCCTCAGCAGCAGATCCTGAACGGCTGCCTCTTTCCGACCTGCCCCCGCTCAAATCCTCACCTTGCACCGCGCGCACTCTGGCGCAGCATCTGCTCCAGCCATACACTACTTCAATCCCCAAGCTACCGTGCGGCAAGGCATTTTAAGCAAAGACCCATGAAGCTCCGCATTCTCATCCTCGCAGGTCTCGCGCTGCTCACGGCGTTCACCGCCTATGCCGGCGGGCGGTGGGCAGTCTTGTTCCTCATTCCGCCTGTGTTCATTCCGGCCTTTCTTTGGCTTTTGGCAGCCCTGTGGGTGCTGCTGCCCTGCAGGGATGGCGGCCCCTTCTGGAAGCGGTGGCTGCTCCGTCTGGCCGCCCTGGTGGGCTGCTTGGCTTTTCTGTGGCTGCCCTTTTTCATGGGGGACGGCTACTATGAGATGGGGCTTCGCGCACACATCCGGTCCTTGTTCACTCCTGAATTGATCGCCGAGCTTCGCGGAACCGTCTCAAAGCTTTCCGACACGAAAGATGAGCACGGCAATGTGCGCCTGAAAGCCACCGACCTCCCTCCGGCCGTCTGCGCGACAGCGTGGGGGGCACCGGGCGGCGCCTCCTGCTCTTTTGATGAGAAAGGCGGGCTGAAGTCAGTGCAGCTGACCTGGGGCTCAGCGCTCATCGCCCACCACGGGCTGGTCATCTCAGATGAGCCGATTCCCTTTCGTGGCACCGGCTTTCATGGAGGCGACCAGGACATGGTGTACTACACAGAGTGGTACTACCCGCTCCACCCAGGGGCCTACATCTATATCGACGAGAACTGATCTGCCTCATACCCTCGCGGAACCGGCCATGACCTACCTCGAATTCAAAGCCGCCATCCAGCAGCATCTGCAGCGCAGCCGGTCTGGCGCCACGTGGGTGGAGCTGCGGGATCAACTGGGCCTGCCCTACGAGCGTGCCTGCCCTGAATGGACACGGCGGCTGGAGGAGGACATCGGCCTGGAGCGGCGCAAGGGCGCCGGACGTGCGCTGGTGTGGGGGCTCGGGAAGCGCTGAGCGTTGCAGCGCCTGACCTCGGCAGATTTTGGCTGGACGGGACGAGCCGCCGCCTGCTATTTTGGCCTAATGACATGGCTGATCCTCATCTTAGTGGGCGTAACCCCCTTTGTGTTCTTCATCCATGGCAGACGGCTGCTGGGGAGCCAGACGCATCCGGCCGCGCTTTTCATCCTGGCATGGATGGCGGGAGCTTTTCTGCTCGAGGCCGCCGATCTGCACCATCTGTCCGTGACGGCGGTCACTTTCGTCTGGGTGCTGCTCTGCTCCGGTGTGGTGGCGGTGGTGCGGAAGCTCCGCTCCAAAGCAGGCAAGGCCGAACGCACCACCGCTGACACCCTCTCCAACAACCACATTCTACCAGATCATAGCGTCATGAAGCTTCTTCAAGAAACCGGCCTGCTCCTGCGAAACACGCTGCTGGTCACGGCGGCGGTCGTGCTGGGGTTTGTGCTCGGCGGCGCGCTGGGCGTGCCGGTGTGGCTGCAGGGGTTCTTCCTCATTCCAGCGGCGCTGCTCTTTCACTGGCTCTCCGGCGGTGGCACCTTTGCCTGGGGAAAGGTGCTGTGCTTTCTGGCCGTCCTTACAGGCTTCAACTTCGTCTTTAACGTGGCCTTCCCCCACCTGCCACATGGCCTTAGGTTTCTGACCCTGATCGTGCTGCTGATGCTGGCGCCCGTCTCCCAGATGGCAGGATGGCTGGAGCGCCGCTTTCGCAAAGCACCTCCGACGGAGGACGAAAACACCGCCAGACACGTGCGGTGAGAACCACATGCTCCAAGCCATGAAGCACCTCCTTTCCTCCGTAATGCTCCTGGCCCTGCTGAGCGCATGCACCTCCAGCACGCAGCGGCTTCAGAAAGAAAGGCAGGCCGCCATCGCGGCCCGTCAGTCGGGAGACTCCTACACCTTCAAGGTATGGCCAGGAGCAGAGGTCTCTCATGTCGTGCGCTTGTCTGGGGCACCTGAGGCAGACTGCGTGCTGGGGCCGGATTTCACCGTGCACTATTTCACCTGGCCGCAGCGCGGCTCCCTGGCTATCTACCACGGCGCTCATCCGCAGGATGAGACAGACAAGCCCACGGGAAAGCTCACGGCGCGCTTTGGCAGCAGGACTGCACGCTGGAGTCTCTTTCAGAAAGCGGAGGGCTACCGCGCCACGGCATATGTGGCCGAGCCTGAGCAGGAGCACCAGCCCAGTTATATCTGGCACCTGATGGTGCACGGCCAGACGGAGAAGGAGGTGCGGGCCATCATCGCGCAGCTCTCCAACTTCCACGAGGTGCGGTGAGGTTCCTCCATCACTCCCCATCCACGCCACCCTGCCATGACGACCGACGCAAGCCCTCTCTCTGAAACGGCCTTCCACAAGAAGATGGCGGTGGATCTCTTCAATGAGACCTGGACGCTGCTGGACAAAACCGACCGCACGCCGGAGGAGGACGCGCGCATGAGCCACCTGGCCCATGCCTCGCGGCTGCACTGGGGCTTTGTGGGCACGGCGGAGCAGTGGTGCTGAGGGGGAAAAATAATGCCTGTCGCGGGTATTCCGCGAATCGAAAGTGAAGAGCATTTTGTAGTGAATGCCCGCCAAGTGAGTTGCTTGCCCTGCATTCACAGACGAGTACTCTTCAAAAAAACTTTGACTGAAATGGGTGCCGACCAAACTGCAGAAATTCGTCCGGCTTTGCGTGAGCTTTTCGACGCTGTCGCCAACAACGAATCTAACGCTGATACCTTGTGCGTGACTTTCACCGTCCCGGAGCATCCGGAGATATGGGTGCAGGTCATGAATGGAACGATCAATGCCGCTTATCCTCGATCCAGCGATCCGACAGACTTTCTCCACAGCACCAAGCTACCGGCTATTCCTGGTCTGAGGCTCGAAAGCTGGCAGGCAAATCAATACGCCACTTGGCTATTCAGCTCATGCGGGGTCGACTCCCTTGCCGAGTTCATCGACTTGTTGTTTACGGCACTGCACTCATCCTTGGCTGATGATTACAGCATTGATGTCGTGATCGAATACCTTTCGTGATCTAAAACCATGGCTGAGAATGCAATTCGGTTTTCATCATGCCTGGAATATTGTGCTTTGACGCAGCAATGTGTGGAAAATGAAGTCATTCACCCAAGATCAATTTGCCCATGATGTGGTCGCTGAGGTGAGGAAGGAGTGCCGATGCTCGGTCCCCGGCTTCCAAAAGCTCATCAGCTTCAACTTCGAGGACTATGGCACTGCACCCACGCTGCTCTGGGATGCCGAGATTCTGATACATGAGATCATTCGGAATGGATTTGATGCCCTGGATGACGGCGTTCATCAGAATGGTGAATGGAAGCGCCGGTACAGATGTCCCGGCTGCGGGCGTGCATGTACGGAAAGCTACTGCGATTTCAACATCAGCAGCTACCGGTCCTTTGTGCTGTTTGATGAAGATCTCCGTGCACCCCATGCAGAGTACGTCCTCGGCTTTCGAGGTTTGGAAGCGAAGCCTTTCGACAAGATTCCCGATTTTTCGAGGGCAACGGATTTCGATGCCTACCTCGCCAGTCTGACGATCGCCGAGAGATAAGTCGCCAGGTAGCCTGCAAACGCGGCCCACCTTGAGGCTCGGATTCTAAACGGCTTTGGGTTGTCGCAGGCAGCCTGTTTTGGGCGCGTGAAGCCACCGCTACCGACCAAGTCAGCGATCAAGTCACCGACCAAGTCAAAGCCCTGCTCAAGTGTGTGGGGACCAAGCCTGTCAGTGCGCTGGAGTGCATGAAAAAGCTGGGTCTCTCCCATCGGCCCACCTTCCGCCAAAACTACCTCCAGCCCGCGCTGGACGCCGGGCTGATCGAACGCACGCTGCCGGACAAGCCGAACAGCCGCCTGCAGAAGTACCGGCGGAGCGGGGGGTGAGGGGTAGGTGGCCTGTTTCTGCGCTTTCAGCGTTTCTGAATAATGTCTGGCATGAATGGCTATCCACCCATACTGAGAAACCATGTGGCGCGACCTCCTTCAGAACCTGAGTGAAGACCTCACATTCCACCCGCCGGCATCCGCTGAAGAGATTGCCCGGATCGCCGCTGAGCTGGGGATCGACCTGCCGGTTGAGCTTCACAGCATTCTCAGTGAATCGAACGGCATTGGAGGCAAATATGGTCTCGGTTTGCTATGGGAAGGAACGCGCATCCTCGAGGACAACCAGCGCTTTCGGAACTCATCCGAATTCCCCGATCTCTACATGCCTTTCGACCATCTGCTGTTTTTCGGAGACGCTGGAAATGGAGATCAATTTGCCTTCACGATTCTCCGGGGTGGCGTGATCCGGCCCGACATCTTTGTCTGGAACCACGAGGACGACAGCAGGTCATGGATAGCCCCTTCACTGAAGACCTTTTACGAGTGGTGGCTGACTGGGAAGATCAGCGTGTGAATCACCAAGCCATTTGGGCAACGACCGGCGCATTTTTTCCATGACTCAAATCGCTGACGAACACATGCGTGCCATGCGGTATGCAGATGCGCTTGCCGCTTATCAGGCGGCATGGGTGCAGCTGCAGGATCAGCTCGATGAGAAGCAGCAAGTCTGGCTGCTTCTCTCCATAGCCAATGCCGCTGTGCGTCTCGGTGACTTTGAAGAGGCCTTCGAGGCCCTGCTGGTCTTGCCGGAACACTATGCTGATTCCGGGATCGTGGTGGGCAATCCGCTTTTCCATCTGCTGGTCGGTTTGAGCTTCCACGGCCTGAAAGAGGATCCCGATGGAGAGACGGACAACTTTGCCCGTGCGCTCATCTGCGGAGGACCAGGGATTTTCTTTGGAGAGCATCCATCGCATTTGGAACGCATGAAGCAGCTCCTCCGCCCGCCTGCAGAGTTGGGAACCTGGACGGGATATGAAGGCTGTTCGAGAGACCTGCTGAATCAAGCCACTGGATACCTTCTCGGACTCATCACCGAGAAGATCGGTGCTGCACCGCCCTATGCCCCACCAAGCGGCACGTAGCTGCATCCCGCATACGAAAGACCAGCACGGCGCGCAGCTAGCCTGGAGCGGACGCGGGCAATGGCTTCATCTGCGGAAACAAGCTTCACTCTTCCTTCCTGAATCTCCTTCACACGGGCATCGATTTCCGCTTCCCACTCGGTTTTACCCGAGGTCTCGTCGTCGTGCTCGCTCATGGCGTTTACTTCACCCGCACCTGCGCATAATAGATCGCCGCTTTCCCTTCGTGGCTGCTGTAGTACGTCACGTGGAGGATGTCGTCGTGCCAGTAGAGGCCGGGGAAGGAGCAGTCGCCGCCGCTGGGGAGTTCGAGGATGGGGGTGAGGCTGGTGGGCGTCATGGCAAAGAGGACGGTGTGGGGTCCGGGGGTTTTGCCAAAGCCGCGGGAGGCGGCGATGAGCTTGCCATCGGGCAGCTCGATGAAGTTGGGGCCGCCGAGGGGGAGGCCGGTGGCGGCAAAGGTCCAGTCGCGGTAGGGGGCCTTGGCGGTGCCGATCACGCCTTTGCGGTCGGCACCCTGGCGGGACACGAGGGCCAGTGCGGTGCCGTCTTTGAGAAAGCGGATGGTGGTTTCTCCGGGCTGGCCGGGCACCTGCATGATGGAGGAGAGCTGCCAAACGCTGCCGTCGCTGCTGGCGTAGGTCTTGAGTGACCACTCCTTTTCAGGGGCGGGGCCGCCGGAGCTGGGGTGGATGTTGAAGCTGGCGCCGTAGAAGCGCTTGTCGGCCGGATTCACGGCCACGCGCCAGAGCCAGTCGCCTTTGGCCAGGAGCTTTTGCAGCGGGGTCCACACTTTGCCGTCCATGCTGGTGGCGTAGCGGGGCTGGCGGCCCAGCGTGGGGGAGACGCCCTCGCACAGGAGGTAGAGGCGCTTTTCGTCGGGGGTGATGATGAGCTTGGGATCGCGCAGGTCGGTGCCGGGCTCGTTCAGCGTCACCTGCTCCACCCAGGTCTTGCCGCTGGCGGAGACGAGCACGCGGATGGTGCCATCGCCCTTCGTGGCGGAGTCGGCCTCGCGGAAGCAGCAGTAGAAGAGGTTCTGAAAGCGCGTCAGGTCGGTGAAGGCATTGTGCGGGGCCTTGTCCCAGATTTTTTCCACGGAGACCAGCTCGGCCGTGGGTGCCTGCGCATGCAGGAGGCTGGCGGAGAGCAAAACGACGAGGGCGGAGAGGATGGAGCGGCGCATGATGCAGAATCGTAAGCAGAAGCCGCAGCTTTTCATCGTTTCTTTGGCCGGGTGACAAAGAAGTACCTCAGATCTCATTCCAGCGACAGGTCAAAGCTCCATTCCAGCGGGGGAAACCAGCGCATCTGATCCGCCTCCTGGGCCAGGGGATGGAGGGGTTGCGGTTCACCAGGGCTTTGTAAAAGCGGTCGGCGGACTTGGGGGCATTGGTTTTGAGCCAGATGCCGGCGGTGGCCAGGACGTGGGCGGTCTGCTCGCTGTCATCCGGCAGCAGCCGTGCGGACTGCCAGGCGAGATCGGCGGCGAGGTAGCGGTAGTGAAAGCGCCGGTCAATCCGTGGGCCGTAATGGCGTGCGCACCAGATCTCGTCCGCCGTGGCGGGGAGTACGGGTGTGTAGCGAAGGGTCTCCGTGCGTGTCTCAGGCGTGGGATCCCAATCATAGCGCCATAGTGCAGTCTTGCGCCTTTCGTGGAAGGGGTAATGGCGGAAGACGCCGCCGCAGCTCGTGTAGTCTGGAGCGTCTTCGTAGCCAAACAATTCCATGCCCAGCCTGCGTTCGATCTGCGCGGCGGTCCACAGGGCCTCTCCGCGTTCTTTGGAAGAGAGGCGGGTGTCCTTGGAGCGGCGGCGTTCGGCATCAAAGCGCCGCAGCGCGCGCTCGAGGTCTGCAGGCAGCAGTTTGCAGGCTTCCTGGATCAGGCCTTCACGGGCCAGACGGCGCGCCACGAGGTAGGTGAAGCGGTCTAGCTCAGGCTTGTCTGACCACCCGCCGTACTTGGCTTCGAGATAGCCGATGCTCAGCGGCTGGGTGAGGGGCTTGGCATCGGGCACGGTCATCTTTTGCAGGCGTGGGAGCTTGCCGGCATGTGAGAGAGCCAGTAGCTCCTCCACGGAGAGCAGGCGCTCGGCCACATAGGCTGTGTCACGCCAGTAGTCGGTGCGCAGAAAGGTCTGCAGGGCCCCGGCAAAGTCATTGCGCGCCACCTGGGCCACGGCGCAGTCCGCCAGGAGCATGTGCGTGCGCACGGCGGAGTAGTTGGTGGTGGTCAGCGGATACCATTCGTTCCCCACCTCCGACTCATACCCGCTGCGTGCGGAGGGCTCGGGCGTGGGCAGTTTTGCGGCCATGCGGCTCAGGTGCTGCCGGGCCTCGCGGCGGCTGCCACGCATGGCGGCCAGCTTGCCACGCAGCGCCAGGGCATTGGTGTCATCTGCCGGGGCCAGCGCCAGCCAGCGGCGGGCATCGTCAAAGCGTGCGGCATTGTAGCAGATCCACGCCAGCATCACGGTCTCCTGCTGGTCTTTGACGCCGGCGTCTTCAAAGGACTTCAGCCAGCGTGGCAGGTTCTCATCCTCCACAGAGCTGCCTGCCTGTCCCTGCTCCCAGCCGTTGAGAGACCCCATGTGCTCAATGAGCTGCAGCATCTGCACCCGGCGCAGGAAGGGATCTGCCACCACCACGCGCGCAAAGTCCGCGCTCCAGTCCATGAGCACACGCCGGTCCTTCCTGAGCATGGTCTCGGCGCGGCTGAGGCCCAGCGGTGCGCGCAGCATGGCGGCGCGCTTCCACTCGGCGGCGGAGACCTCCTGCTTTTCCGCATAGTCGCTGCTGGCCCTGCCGAGGATGTAGGTGGCCTCGATGCCCAGGTGCAGGCAATCTTTGAATCCTGCGGCTGCGAGCTTCCGCGTCTCGCTGAGCCAGCGCCCCTGCTCCTCCTCCGGCGCAGTGCGGAAGAGCATCCACGCGGACCAGGTGCTGCGGTGCTGCCTTTTCTCAGCAGGCAGCGCCAGCACCTGCAGCCAGAGAGCACGTGCGGCCTTGAAAGGATCAGGAGAGATCCGCCCGTCGGCCTCAATCCGCTCCGCCGCACCCTGAAGGTACAGGCGCATGTCTTCCGGCAGCGGGGCGATGATTTCCTCAAACTCCTGCTTTTTGTTGGTCCACGCAGGCACGTTCAGGGCATCTGCCGCCTTCATGTTCTGGGCCGATTGGTCGCCTTCATCCAGCATCACACGCCGCAGCTCACGGTAGCGCTCGAGCCAGCCTGCGGGAAAAGACTGAGTGGCCGTGATCTCTTTGATCTCGGCCATTTCCAGATCCAGCGTGTAGGCGGGGGTGCCTTTCTCATGCGCCAGATGAGCGTCTGCGGGCACGGCCAACTGCAGCAGCTCGCTCTGAAAATGGAACAGCGGCGGCCGCAGAATGACGCGCGGCTGGTCCAGGGCATTGTCAGGAAAAAAGGGGCCGCAGGCGATGACCGTGACAGCTCCCAGCATGGCGGAGGTGCAAAGCCAGCGGCGGCTGGAATGACGGCGCAGAGTCATGCGTGCATTGTAACCCAACGGTATATAATGCGATGAAATTCTTAGCGAATCAGACGAATATGCTGCCCTGCCGTCTGCCCTTCTGGCAGTCGCAGCCACCCGGCGGTGATCTGCTGTCCGGAGCGCAACCGCGCAAAGTAGGAGGGATGTGCCAGCCGCAGCGTCAGGTGCCCCGGTGCCTGCTGCTGCACCACGTAGCCGCGCAGGCCGTCACTGGCTTCTGCCGCAGCGCCCGTCCACGAGACCTGCACCTCGCGCGGCAGGTCATCCGGTGCCTCGCCCTTCTGCAGCAGGATGATTTCATGATGCCCCTCGGGCGTGAGTCTGGCGGCTGCCTCCCACCCGCGCTGGAGCGTGTCTCCGCGCGCCACTCTCTCCAGCAGGCCGGGGGGCCAGTTCAGGCGGTCGCTGCTCACAGGCAGGCGGTACCAGATGACAGACTGCATGAGCCCCGGGGCATGCGCACGCCAGTCTGCCATGAGCGCGGAGAGGGCATAGGCGTCTGAATCCAGCACGGCATAGTGCCGCGCGCCGACCGCAAATCCTGCGGGCAGGTCTTCGCCGTGGATGTCGCGTATCTGGCCGCCGTCATCAAACTCCACGATGCATGAGTAGGTGGGCAGCGCCACGCGGAAGGGCACCCCCATCGCCACCGCACGCCGCACGGCCTCACGGGTTTCCTTCATGTCCATCAGGCCGATGACGCCGCCCTGCCGTGGCAGGTGCAGGGAGTGCACCTGCAGCACATAGCCCGGAGCGCGTTTCAAAAGATCGCGCGCGGCATCCTGCCTCAGCCACGCAGGCAGCGCGGTGATGCACAGCGGCACGTCTGTCTGCAGCACGCCCAGCAGCCGTGCATACTCGGGCAGGCGGGATTCGGCGCAGTCGTAGTCCAGCTGCAGCTCCGTCAGGCGCACGCCCTCGGTCTTGAAGCGGGCCACGGTGTCCGTGCACAGGCGCTGCAGCTCCTGGGTCAGCGCGTCGTTCCATCCGCCTTTTCCCACGGAGGCATGCACCCGCAGCACCGCCCCCACGTTCATACCAGATTCTGCCAGCACCTGACAGTCCGGGGCGATGACGGTGGTCTCGGGCTTTCCCTTCCGCATGCTCAGCTCGGCCGCGAGCACATGCATGGCATCCCATCGGGCGCTGCGCACTGCCGCAGAGACCTCGGGCTTCCAGCTCCGCTGCCACACATACACCTGAGATGGCAGAGGTGCCTGCCGCGCCTCCTCACGGCCGCAGCCTGCCAGCATGGCGATGAGGAGCAGCAAGGGGCGCATAAGGTGGTTATACTCAAACGCCCGCAGCTTTTCATCGTTTCTTTGGCCGGGTGACAAAGAATAGCGCCACGCCCAGGCAGGCGACGAGGAAGGTGCCGGCGGTGAGGAGGGTCAGGACGAGGTCGCGGGTGTCCTTGTCGGGGATGAAGCCGAGCTTGTGGAAGTTGGTGAAGATGGTGGCCTCAAACTGGCGCTGGCGGTCGGTGTGGCGGGTCACGCTGCCGGTGGTGGTGGAGACGTACACGCGTGTGTCCAGCGCATCTCCGGCATCAAAGCGATACACGGGCAGGATGCGGAAGATGTTGATGTATTCGGTGTTAAAAGCGGTGAGGAAGTCGGTCTTCTTCACGCTGGCTCCGGCGAGGAAATTCCGCGCGATCTCGGCGGCGTAGGCTTCGTCCATGGCGGCGTCCACCCGGCCGTCCACGGCGCTGACGTACTGCGGTCCGCGCGTGGCTTTGGTGTAGATCTGGTACCAGGGCTGGCCGCCGATGCCGCGCAGGTTCACGGCCTGCACCTCGGGTTTGTCCCCGGGCAGCTTGGAGACAGCATCGGCTACGGTGATCTTAATGGCGCTGACATCCATGCCGCCACCGGAGGGGCGCGCCTGGGGTGGCGGGGACTGCGTGCGGGTCATGACATTATGAATGACCCCGCTGCCAGAGGCGATGAGCACGGAGAGACTGAAGACCAGGCCGAGCCAGCGGTGGAGCTTGCGGATGAGACGTGAGTTCATGGGGTGGGTGAGTGGAGTTTGGGGGAGCGCGGAATTGATTCCGCAGCAGGTGGCAAATAGGTTGTGGGTCGAGCTTGAGCGCCAGCATCGGCAAACAGGGTGATGCCGTGCGTGGAGGAGGTGTGGGTGGAATGCTGAGCTGTATGCGTTGCCGAGTGCTGCGGAATGAATTCCGCGCTCCGCAAAGACGGGCGGGCTTGCGCCACACCCGTCCTACGGGGAATCATGCGCTTACCATTTCCACTCCACGCCGCCGTAGAAGCTGCGGCCGTCGCCGGGGAGGAAGACGGCGGTGCTGCCGGGGGTGGTGGCATTCGTCACCACGTTCACGGTGGGGCTGTAGATCTCGTTGGTGAGGTTGCGTGCTTCAAAGTAGAAGGACGGGCCTTTCTTGGTGCGGTAGCCCAGCTTCATGCCGAGCAGCGCATACGGATCGGCAAAGGTGGTGCGGGCCAGGTCGGCGGCATACTTGAAGGGAGACCACTCCAGCGTGGGGCCAGCGTAGAAGCCGCAGGGGTGCTCATACAGGAGCTGTGCGCGGTAGTACACCGGCGAGTAGCCCGGCAGCAGGCGGTCGCCATACGCAGCGCTCTTGCTGAAGCGGAAGTCGCTCCAGAGGAAGTTCTGGTTCAGCACCAGGCGGTCGGAGGAGTAGGCGAGGTTGCGCAGCACGTCCACGTTCAGGCCAAATTCGATGCCCTGATGGATCGTCTTGCCCGCATTGACGGTGGTGGTGGGGGTGAGGATGGGCGAGCCCAGGCCGAGCAGCTCGCGCTCCAGCCAGGCGTAGTAGTAGCTGAAGTCCCAGGACACGCGGTCGCGCTGGCCACGGGTGCCGATCTCCAGGGTGGTGCCGGTCTGCGCCTTGAGCGGCAGGATGCCATTGCCCGCAGGCGTGGCCTCGCCAAAGGAGGGCGGCTCAAAGCTGCGGCTGGCATTGAAGTAGATCTGCGTCTTGGGGTCCACCTCATAGAGCAGGCCCAGCTTGGGGCTGAAGCCCCAGTACTCCAGGCGGTCGCTGTTGTTGATGAGGTTGGGCAGACCGGTGAACTGGCCCGGAGGATTCACGCCGCCAAAGAGCTGGCGTTCTTTGAAATCACGCGAGGCATAGGCCACCTGCGCACCGGCCAGAAAGGAGAGCTTGTCGGTGAGCTTCTGCTTGTCCTGGAAGTAGAAGTTGAAATTGGTGGCCTGCAGGCGGTAGGAGCCCACTTGCGCACCGCGTGCGCCGCCGATGTTGAAAAAGCGGTTGTCGCTCGTGTCGCCATACATGAAGCCCGTGCCCATGGTCAGGGTGTTCTCCTTGCCAAAGAGGCTGCCACGGTGGTCGTAGCGCAGATCAAAGCCGAGGTCGTTGCTCAGCTGGTCGATCACCTGAAAGATCGGGTGGTTCAGATCCTTCCAGGACCAGAAGGTGCTGAGGGTGATCGTGTTGTCCCCTCCGTCGCTGTAGGTCAGCTTGTCGGCCAGGCGGAAGAGGCGGTAGTTGCGCTCCTGGTAGCCCGCGCCACCGGCCACCGTGGGCTTGAAGGAGCCCGGGGCGGCCTGCTGTGGATTGGCCAGCATCTGCGCCTTGGTCAGGTTTCCGGGGAGCTGGGAATTGCTGTCCACATAGGTGATGTAGAGGCGGTTTTCCAGGTTCGGGCTGATCTTGGTGCCGATGTTCGCAAACACGCGGAAGCTCTCCTGCTTGCTCCAGTCGCGGAAGCCGTCCGTATGAGAGGCGGTGATGCTCACATACATGTCCGTGTTCCCGCTCACAAAGCCGGAGGAGATCTGCCCGCGATAGGTGTTGAAGCTGCCCACCTCCACACGCGCCTGGCTGGCAGGGGCGGTGTAGCCAGTGTTGGAGATGAAATTGATGGCACCACCCAGCGTGGAGGAGCCATACTGCAGCGCATTGGCACCACGGAAGACCTCGATGTAGTTCGCCGCCAGCGGCTCAAGGGCCTGCATGTCAAAGCCACCGTCAGCGAGGTTTAGCGGCATGCCGTCCTGCATCGTCCAGATGCCACGGCCATGAAAGGTGCGCTGAATGCCCGAGCCACGGATGGCCAGGCGCGACTCCTCTGCGCCAAAGCGGGACTGCACCAGCACGCCGGGGGCAAAGTCCAGCGCGTCCTTCAGCGTGGAGGCGCGGCCGCGCTTATAAAACTCCGCATCCACCACACCCGCGCCTCCGGGTACGGACTGGGCGATCTGCTCCCTGCGCAGCTCCAGGCTGGGGACTGTGAGGGATGGCGAGTCTTTCTTGGCGGTGATGACGACTTCCTTGAGGTCTGTCGTCGTGGGTTTGGCTGGTTGGGTCGGTTTGGCAGACTGCGAGAGCGCAGCGCCAGGGAGAGCTAGCAAAAAGAGAAAAGAGAGTGGTTTCATGGAATAACGAGATGCGTGTGGCACTGCCGCGCAGAGCGGCGAGCGCGCAGGGGTGGACCAGGGCTGTGTGCACCTGATGCAGGAGGGTGTGATCCCGCAGCCCGCCGGTTGGGAGGGCTGCATGGTTCTGGGTTCAGACCACTCCGCGTCGTGGCGGTGGCCGCTCCGGCATCTCGTTGCGTCTGACCGGCACCGCATGCAGCAGTGCAAAGGAAAGCGTCTCCGCAGCAGGAGGTCTCAGCGCCGTGTGGCTCACCAGCACAGCGGCGGCGTCCTTGGCATCCAGCTCCTTCTTGGTGTCATCTTCCTCGGGCGGCTGGCCATTGTTTTCGGCATGCTGGCTGCCTTCCTTGACCTTGAGGCACAGGGGGCAGGCATGCCGCCCGTCAAAGGTCTTTTCCACCGCCTCCATCACCGATCCCTGCCGCGCAAAGGAGATGAACATCTCCGTCCACGCGATGCCCTGCAGCAGCGTCCACTGCAGGCCCAGCGTGAGGCACAGCAGCAGCACGACCCCGCGCTGCACCAGGGTGTGGCGCAGAGTTTGGGGGCTGGAGAGGAAGGCTGGCATCGGTGCAGGATGGAGGAGGCGGGAGGTATGGCGCAGGATTACCGGCTCTGCACCAGTTTCAAGCTGCGGATGTCGTAGGTCTTGGCGTATTCGCCCAGGGCCTTCACGGCGTCTTCCTTGGTCAAAAGGGCGCTGGTGGCGGTGACTTCCAGGCGTGGCACGCCGCCTTCTTTGGCGGGCAGCACCTTGACCTTCTGCACGCCTTGCAGCTTGGAGAGGGCGGTTTCCACGTGGTTGCAGCAGGCGCTGCACATGACGCCGGCCACCTCCCCCTGGTAGAGAAAGGTGACGGGCTCTCCGGCTTCGCAGGAGATGAGGGCGGTGAGGCTCAGAATGAGGACGAGGATTTGTTTCATGAGGTTTGGGTGGGTATTAGGTAGTATTAGCTTTGAGTATGCGGGTGGACTGGCGGGTTCAGGCGGAGGGGTCGTCGAGCAGGCGCTGCACATCGCGCTCCAGCTGCTCCTTCATCATGGCGGCCATCTCAAGCTGCGGATGAAAGGCGGCATAGAAGCCGCGCACGCGGCCCTGGCGGTCAATCAGCACGAGGCGCAGGTCGTGCTCGTAGAGGTCCAGCGGATTGATGCGCTTGTCCTCCGGGATGGGAGCCGGGGCCTGCATGTGCAGGTCATGCGTCATGTAGTCCCAGATGCGTTGCTGCTCCCCGGTGATGAACCACCAGGGGTCTGATGGCTTGACGCCCACGCCCTCGGCATAGGCTTTGAGAAAGGAGGTGGTGTCCCGCTCCGGTGCCACAGCCAGGGAGACGAGATGAAAGTCCGCCCGCGCATGGTGCGCGGCGTTCAGTCGTTTCATCGCGTCCACCACGGCGGCGCAGCCGTGCGGGCACACGGTGTAGAGGCAGGCCATCACGGTCACCTTTCCGCGCAGGGCGGAGAGTCTGACCTTCTGGCCGCTGCGCTCGGTCACCTCCAGGTCTCCCTGGATCTGCGCCACCACGGGCAGGGGCTTTTGCGGCAGCATCTGGTTGGCCAGACGCCCCAGCATCAGCACGCCCGCCACGGCCATGCCAATGCCCAGCGCCATGCGCAGCCATGAGCCGGTGCTGACGCGGTGCTCAGCCCCCGCCGACTCGTAGCGGATGTTGGGCTGCTCCTGTGCTGGTGCTTGTGGAGTTGCGTCGTTTGTCATGACATCACTCCACGGGGATTTTGAGGATCTCAGCCTCCGTCCACATGGCGCTGCGGGCCTTCTCAGCTTCGCGGATGGTCTTCACCTGCTCGGGGGTCACAGGGCCGGCCTTGTTGCCAAAGTTGCTGCGCACATAGGTCAGCACGCCGGCGATCTGCTCGTCATTCAGCGCGCCACCCTGCGGCGGCATCATGGGTGCGGGAGAGGTGAAGGGCTTGCCATTGATCGTGATGGGGCCGGTGAACCCATGGAGCACCATGCGGATCATGCGGTCGGGTTTGTTCACGTTGACCCAGTCAGATCCAGCCAGCGGCGGAAACATGGGCGGCAGTCCCTGACCGGTGGGCTGATGGCAGGCAATGCACACGGTGGAGTAGATGCGCTGGCCGGTGGCCAGCAGATCCGCTCCGCCAGCCGCAGGGGCGGGAGAGGCAGGCGTGGTGGCGGCGGCAGCGGGTGTGGCCGCAGGTGCTGGTGCAGCGGGAGCAGCGGCAGCCGGAGCCGCGGGCGCCTCCGCAGCAGCAGCGGGCTTGGCCCGCAGCGCTACAAAAGAGCCGATCATGAACGCGCCCACCATGAGTAAGAGGCCGCCGCCCATCGCTGTGCCGATGCCGTAGGTGGCCAGAGTGACGAGCCTGTCAGATGAAGATGATTTCCTGGACATGAGATTGGATGAGTGAGGTGTTGTTTATTCGGTGGGGATTTTGGTGATCTCGGCCTCCGTCCACATGGCGGTGCGGGCCTTTTCAGCTTCGCGGATTGCCTTCACCTGGTCTGGCGTCACAGCGTCGGCCTTGTTGCCAAAGCTGTTGCGCACGTAGGTCAGCACATCGGCGATCTGCGCGTCGTTCAGTGCATTGCCCTGCGCGGGCATCAGCGGTGCTGGAGAGGTGAAGGGCTTGCCATTGATGGTGATGGGGCCGGTGAATCCGTGCAGCACCATGCGGATGATGCGGTCAGGCTTCTTCGCATTGACCCAGTCGGAGCTGGCCAGCGCCGGAAACATGGGCGGCAGGCCCATGCCGGTGGGCTGATGGCAGGCAAAGCAGACCTGCATGTACACCGCCTGCCCGCGTGAGATGGACGCGGAGTCATCGGCGTGCACAAGAGAGGAGAGCGGCAGCACGCATGCGGCTGCAAGGAGATGTGTGACGAGTTTTTTCATGGATGATGTGATGTGGGTTTTTTGTGTGTGGGGTTTGGGGGAAATGTGTGTATGAAGCTCAGCCGCCTTTGCCGATGGCCTCCACCTTCTGGTGAAAGCCGGCCAGCATGTCGGTCATGAGCTTGCGGATTTTGGCGGGCGCCTTGGCAGGATCTCCCGCCGTGGTGGGCGGGTGGGGGTCGTACTCCGCCAGCAGGGCCAGGCAGTCCGTGTAGTCGCGGTCGCGCCACTTCGTGGACATGTGCAGTCCGAAGTCCATGCCTGCGGTCACGCCCGCTGCGGTGATGACCCTGCCGTCCTCCACCACGCGCTCGTCGGAGGGCGTGGCGCCAAAGAGCGGCAGCAGGTCCTTTACCAGCCAGTGGGAGGTGGCCTTTCTGCCTTTCAGCAGGCCGGCCGCACCCAAGATGAGGGAGCCGGTGCAGACGGAGGAGACGATCCTGGCCGCAGCGCCTGCCTTGCGCATGAAGGCCATCGTCTCCGCATCCTGCATGGCCTGCAGCGTGCCTGTCGTGCCACCGGGTACGCAGAGCAGGTCGATCTTTTCCGGACATTCCGCAAAGGTGATGTCCGGCACGATCTTCACGCCCGTGTCCGAGCTGACGGGGTCCTTTGTCCTTGCTGCAAGCAGGACTTTGGCCCCCATCAGGGAAGACAGGAAGTAATGCGGGCCGATGAGATCGAGCGCCGTGAACTGCGGGTAGAGCACCTGCACGATGACCTCGCTGCCCACCCAGCCCGGAGGCATGGCGGACATATCATGCGCTGGCGGCTGCTGTTCTGCGGCCGCCTGGGCGCTGGTAGTTTGTGCCAGCGCGGCCAGGCCGGGCAGCACGCAGGTGAGTTGGCGTAGAAATTCACGACGCTCGGTGTTCATGGAGTGCGGGCTTTGGGATTAGAAGCGCACGGTGGCCTGGCAGAAGACGTTGAAGGGCGCGTTGGGAGCCACGGAGCCGCCCAGGAATGCCTGCGGCTGGTAGTAGCGTGTGTCGAAGAGGTTCTGGATGCCGACCGAGACCGTGGCCGGGCCACGCGTGTAGCTCAGCTGCGCATCCACCGTGGCGTAGGCCGGAGTGGAGAAGGTGTTGGCGGAGTTCCCCGCACGGGAGGTGCCCATCGTCACGCCCATGCCAATGCCAAAGCCGCGCAGCATGCCCTCGCTGTGGTCATAGCGCACGGCCACACGCCCCGTGTGCTCCGGGATGCGTGGCAGCCGGGCCCCGGTGGGCAGTGTCGTGTCTGAGACGATGCGGGCATCCTGCCAGGCGTAGTTCATCAGCACAGTGAAGCCGGCGAGCGGCTTCCAGATCAGGTCCGCCTCGATGCCGTAGGCGCGCTGCACGCCGGACTGCACGCTGAGCAGCCCCGTGGAGACGGGCACATTGGTGCGTTCATTGCGGAACCAGGCCAGCGAGCCCTGCAGCGTCTTGCTGAGCTCAAACTTCAGCCCGGCCTCCATCTGCTCTCCGCTGATGACTTTCTTCGCGCCTGCGATGGGCACGCCCACCGGTGCCTGGAAGCCCTGGCCCCAGCCTGCAAAGGCGGTCATCCAGCTCGTCACATCCACCGAGGCGCCCGCGCGGCTGGTGAGGCGGTGCTCGTTCAGGCGGGAGTCGATGAATGCGGCGTTGTCCACATCATGCACTTTGAGCTGGCTGTAGCGCAGCGAGCCCATGAGGTGAAATTTCTCGGCAAACGTGACCTGGTCCTGCACAAATCCCGCGATGGTCTGGTAGTCGTTGTGCTGGTCCGCAAAAGGCAGGCCGCCGCCTGCCCAGGCCGGGTAGGCAGGATTGCTCATGTCCAGGATGCCGATGAACGGGTTCACCAGCAGCACGCCGTTGTCCGTGGTCTGGTCAAAGTCCATCCCCGTGGTCAGGCTGTGCTTGAGCGCACCGGTTTCAAACTTGCCGTTCACCCGCGCATTGAAGGCAAAGGAGTGCATGTTTTGCAGCAGCGTGCCGGAGTCCACCGGGTACAATGAGCCGAAGGGCGCGCCAAAGAAGGTGGGGAACACCGAGAACTGGTCAAAGTTCATGTCGATGAAGCTGGCCTCGAGGATCACGTTCCAGTCGCTGTTGAAGCTGTGCTTCAGCTCGGCGTTCAGGCTGCGTGTTTTTGATGAGCTGGCGGGCTGGCCCTCGGCGCGGAAGATGTCATAGCGGCCAAAGGTGAAGCCTCCGGGGCTCACCGTGCCAGCGCCGGGCAGGCCGCTGTAGTCCGTCATGGAACGGTCGGAGTAGCGGCCGCGCAGCGTCAGCGTGGTGTCATCGCTGAGGGATATGGCCAGCGTGGGGAAGAAACTGGTGAGATGGCCTTTGATGTACGCGTTCACATCGCGTGTGTCGCGCACATCTCCGGTGATGCGGAAGAGAATGCGGCCTTTGTCATCCAGCGGCTGGTTCACATCCCATATGTTGCCATAGGAGCCCCAGGTGCCTGCGCTCATGCCCACCATGTAATGGGCCTCTTTTTCCGGCCGTTTGGAGACGAAGTTCAGCAGGCCGCCCAGAGGGCCGCCAGCCGCGCCGCCAAACATCGTGCCTGTGGGGCCTTTGACGACCTCCACGCGCTCGGTGTTGATCAGCGTCTCCGAGGCGGGTCCAGGGTAGTAGAGCTGGAAGCTGTCCAGATACGGCGCGGACTGAAAGCCGCGGATGAAGTACTGGATGTTGTTCATCTCACGCCAGTCGTTGCCCACCACGCCGCTGAAGTTTTTCACCACATCTCCCGGGTGCTGGGAGAGCTGGTTGTTCATCAGCGCGCGCGTGATGACCTGCGCCGACTGCGGGAGCTGGCGCAGCGGGATCTCCGAACGCGTGGTCGTGTTGGCATAGGGTGCCAGATAGGGGTCTGTCTGCGCGGTGATGAGGATCTCCGGCAGCTCCTTGGATTCCTGCCGGGCGAGGTCGGCTGCGGTGGCGGCAGGCTTGGCCGGGACCTGGGTTTTGGCTTTGACCCTGGGTGCTGCAGGCGCAGCAGGGGCAGATTGAGAAAAAGCGGACGTGGCAGCGAACAGGGCTGCCGCAGTGAGAAGCCCGGCACGTGAGATGCGTGGCAGAAAAAAGAAGTCAGACATTGAATGGGATGAAGCGAAAAATGAGACTGGGCACAGGTGTGAAAACCCTCAGCCATGAGTGTCCGGCCATGGCATGACGGTGCGCGTTGTCTGAGCTGAAGAAGGGGAGGCTTTGCCTGCCGCATGAACGCAGACCATTAGGGCCTGCTGCGCCATGAATGGCGGGCCACAGACGCATCCTCAGCAACCCAAGTGGGGACGGACGCGCCTGCGGTTCTCAACCCAGAGAAAAGGAATGGCCTCCACATCGTGGCGGAGGCCTGGGCGGCCGGATGCGGCGCGCGATGGCGTGGGGCAACTCTGGCAGCGGAGTCAGGAAAGGAGCGGGCGGAGTCAGGATGATCCGGGCCGGGAAGGTGAGAGCCAGATCCATTTCCCGCACAGGCTCTTTCGGGGGAGTTTTTTTCTTCTCGGTCGTCCGGCCCTTTTTAATGGCATGGCAGAGCGGGCAGGGATGCTCGTTGTCAAAGGTCTGGCTCACGCCCGTGAGGAGGGAGCCCTGCTGCACAGTATAAGTCACGAGCATGCCCGCCCAGGCGACCGACTGCAACACGACCCAGTGCAGCCCGATGGAAAAGACCAGGGCGGCAATGATGCAGAGACGTGTGATGCGGGGGAGCATGCGACTGGCACCAGCAGAGAGCTGATGCGGCGAAGAGGTAAATTTGTCGCCCCCGCCCGGAAAACGGCCGGACGGGAGCGTCTGATGGAAAACGCAGCTCGCGCTGCGCAACACTGTTCACCAGAAAGGGATGGCATGAGCCCCTGGGGAGGGAGCATGCAAGCACGGTGCAGGGGCATGCAACCCCAGGTGCACCGCAGCGAAAAAAGCCTCAGAACATGAAGCGCGTGCCCACCGAGAGGGTGTAGAAGGGCGCCAGCTGGTACCCATTCAGGTACTGATAGAGGGGCAGCTGGAAGAACACGTAGCTGGAGATGTTTTGCGTGATGTTGAAGGTCACGCCCGGGCTCAGGTACACAGTGGTGCCGCCGCTGTCTGCCGGAGTGGCGTACAGGCCGTGGTCATGCGCCTGGATGCGTGCATTCACCTGCAGCTGCGGGACGACACGCTGAAAGCGCTGGTAGCGCAGCGCCAGGTTGGCGCTCAGCGCATTGCCGGGGATGTAGCCCTCACGAGCGGCCAGCGGCAGCTGCGCCACGATCTGGGAGAAGTAGTTCCAGTCCTTCGAGAGATTGGCAAAGTGGTACGCCCCCACCAGCAGGTCCGTGGTGCCTGTGCCCAGCTGCAGGCCGCGGTCCAACGGCGCGCCGGCGATGGCACCGCCATTGAAGGTCTGCTGAAAACTGCCGGTGGGCAGCTTCAGGCCCAGTTGCAGACCGAGGCTGCGGTTTTTCAGCACGCCCATGAAGCGGCCCATGACCTTCACATCGCCAAAGCCCTGGCGGCTGGAGGTGCCGTCGTCCGTGCCGTTGTAATTGAAGCCGTTCGTCGCGTGTGTGCGGTCCAGCCAGGGCACCTGCACGTTCACACCCCACGGACCCTTGCTGTAGTCATAGGTCACGTTGTAGGCCTGTGTCTTGGTGTACACCTCCTGCTCATGCGGGGCGATGGGCCAGGTGGCCGGAGTGCCCGAGCCGCTGCGCAGCTGGTTCTGGTTCAGCAGGTCAAAGCGCAGGTCAAAGCGGAAGCCATCCATGGCGGCGAGGCCCTGGCTTTCCCAGCCCGGGGTAAAGCCCGGCCCCTGCATGCTGCCGCAGCTGGCACAGGCAAACACGGAGGGGGCGGAAACAAGAGCAGCCAGCGCGGCGGCCAGTGCAGGCCAGGCGCGCGTAGCATAGGAGAAACGAACGGAAAGAGACATGGTACAGACGAAGGAGAGGAGTTTGAGGACAAGGCACGGCCGCAGAAACTGAAGGCGGCTGTCAGGAGGCTGACACGCAGGGCATCATGCCTGCGCGGGGGCGGACGCAGGCCTGAGTGCAGGCTGCTCCGGGTTCGATCAAACCAGTCCCGGTCTGGGCGGTGGGGTCTCCGGCAGTTCGCTGCGGTGCACCAGCTGCTCATCCAGCGGGGTGAAAGTGAAGCTGCTAGCGGCAGGTGCCACCAGCGTGGTGATCTCCACCAGCACGGCGGTGATCTTCTGCGCGGAGTCTCCGTTTTGCTGCTGCTGCTGCTGTTTGCCGGAGGAGTCGCGGCCTTCCTTGACCTTTTTGCAAAGCGCGCAGCCATGCCGGCCGTCAAAGGTCTTCTGCACCGCCTCCATCACCGCGCCATCGCGGGCATAGGAGATCAGCATGCCTGTCCAAGCAATGCCCTGCAGCAGCGCCCAGTGTGCTCCGAGGGAGAGGCAGATCGCCGCCACGACCACCAGCCGCGCGATTCGCGGCAGCAGCGGTGCTTCAGGGCGGGAGGACATGGCGCGGACTATGAGTGTGTGCGGCACCGTGTCAACTCCGCCTCCCTCACTTCAGGTTCTCAAACCACGCCAGCAGGTCCAGGATCTGCTCGGCCTTCAGCGGGTTGAGCAGGCCTACGG
This sequence comes from Prosthecobacter vanneervenii, assembly GCF_014203095.1. Lineage (NCBI taxonomy): Bacteria > Pseudomonadati > Verrucomicrobiota > Verrucomicrobiia > Verrucomicrobiales > Verrucomicrobiaceae > Prosthecobacter > Prosthecobacter vanneervenii. Next base: position 199,460 of record NZ_JACHIG010000010.1, read on the forward strand.
GCATGGGGGAGATTTCGGACACACTGCGCTCTTTGATCATCGCCTTGGCCACCTCCGTGGTTTGCGTGGCCAGGGGATTGGGCTTCAGCACCACGCGCTCGTCGTCCTCGCTCTCCAGGCTGCCGGTGATGGTTTTGCCATCGCTCAGCTTCAGCGTCACAAAGCGGTACTTCTCATCGATGAACTTCGACGGATTCAAGATGTGATCCAGCAGGTCGCGGCGGTTGAAGCGTGCGGAGACCTGCACCAGATCGGGGCCAAAGACGCCCGCAGGCAGCGCGGGGTCATTGCTCACGCGGTGACAGAAGACGCACTGCGCGCGGATGAGCGCATCCTTGGCGCTGTCGCGGTTGCGTGTTTTTGCGTCCATTTTCGCCAGCAGCGGTGCCAGGTCATCGAGCGTCCAGTTCTTGAACGTATGCCCCGGCAGTGCATGCGCGGAGAGTACCGCAGGTTTCGCCGGCTGAATCACGGCCGCCAGCTTCACGGCCTCCTCCGGCTTCAGCGCCGATGCCAGCTCGCTGCGGGTATCGCTGATCGCTTTGAAGAAGGTGGAGGCTCCGTTCATCTTTTCCGCCTTGTTCAGCGCCTCAAACACCACCCGCCGCTGCTCCAGCGTCCAGCCGTCTTTGAGGTAGCGCAGCATGAAGGGGTAATAGAGCAGGTCTTCGGAAGTCGTGGCCGCTGTGAGAAGCGGCATCGTCTTCTCGATGACCTTGGGAGAGTGGAGATAAACGAGCAGGCGGCAGGCTTCGCGGTTTTGCAGTGCGGCGCTTTCGGGCGTGATGATTTCTCCCTCCCACCCCTGAACCGGATAGTGCGTCTCGGTCTGCTCCAGCAGGCGCAGCTCGTCCTGAGCGCTGGGCCTGCCAAACCTCGCACAGGCCACGGCAATGATGCGCAGAATCATGAGCCTCTCCCGCGTGTGCGGCACATACCACGGAAAGCGGGTGGTCAGCCTTTGCAGGATGGGAGAAAGGTCGCTCGCATCTCCGACTCGCGCCAGTGCCAGCAGCGCTGGCAATGCCGTGGAGCGCTTCTCTTCCGTCAGCGCCTTCTCACGCCACGACGCCGGCGGAATGCGTTCCAAAGCCATGCGTGCCTCGTAAGCCACCAAGGGCCTCTTAAAATCAGGTAAAGAATACCAGACTGATGACAAACTCGGTTCGGGACCATCGTCAGGCCACTGCATCAAATGACCTTTCAGCTCAGCGAGACGTCGGATCTGAATTCCGTATTCGATATCATTGGACCTCGGCTCGGCCACGGTGCTTTCCGTGCCTGCATAAGAGACTCGGTACAGCCCGCTCTGGGTCCCCCGCCCTCCTGTGATGAACCACATGGCTCCATCAGGACCGATGCACCCGTCAGTGACATTCAGCGGCCTTCCCGAAACAAAAGGTTCCTGCTCTCCGCGATACCACACGGACGCATCGTCGAGATGCACCGCAATGATTCGTCCGTAGCTCCAATCGAGCAGGTACAGCGCATTCTGATACTTCGCCGGAAACTTGGCGGTGTAGCCAAAATAAATCCCCGTCGGCGAAGACAGCCCAATATCGATCACGCTCGGCAGCGTATCCGCATACCAGGCAGGATAACGCCCCGTGCCGCGCCGCCAGCCGTAATCGCCGCCGGGTACAATTTGCAGCACACGCGTGGGCATGTACCAGGGCGTGCCTACATCGCGCTCCATGTCGGCGTCGAAGGTGAAGAGATCGCCCTCTTGATTGAAGGCGATGTCCAGCGGATTGCGCAGACCGCCGGCGAGCAGCGTGATTTTGCTGCCATCTGGCTTCACTTTCAGGATGTGGCCGGCTGGCAGCTCCACATTGCCGTCAAACATGCTGCTGTCCCAGGGGTTGGGAATAAGCTGGTCGGGCGCGTAGTTCTTCAGCGGAGAATCGGGATCGAGATTCTTGGGCAGCAGGACGTTGTTGCCATGCGCCACGTAGATGTCGCCATCGGGGCCGAGCTTGATGTGGTTGCGGCCATGGCCCACGCCGCCCTCGGTTCGCATCAGCTCCTGGCGTTTTTCAAAAATGCCGTCGCCGTCTGCATCGGTCAGGCGGAAGAGCGCCTTGGTGTTGTTCGCATTCGCGAAGAGGGAGCCGTGCGCATACAGCAGGCCTCGGCACTCCAGCAGCTCGTTGTCGATCTCTTCTATCTTCTGCTCTCCGCTGCCGCCCAGGGTCAGACGCAGCAGGCCTTTCTTCTCCTTGCCCAATGTAATGCGCCCCTGCGGATCGAAGGCCATTGACACCCACGAGTCCTCCCCCGGCTGCGCGGAGCGGATCAGCTCCGCCTTGAAGCCCGGTGGCAGGGTCAGCGTGGCGGGATCGGTGGCCTGATTCTGCGCGCCCGGTTTGGCGAGCTGCCAGGAGTTGTAGGCGTCAAAGGTCTTCTTCAGATCAAAAGGGTTCTTGGCCGGATCGGCATCGGTGGGGCCCGCCACCATGGCGTTCGCCCATGTGGCATCCGTCACGATCCAGCGCACCGCCGCCAGATCGCCATTCAGCTCCAGCAGCGCCGCAGCCTTGGCGCCGGCGGGGACGCGCAGGCCCACCTGGTGCTCCTGCCCATCGCCCAGCTGGCGTGTGAGGTCTGTGCCGGTGGCCGTCTCCGCCGCCTTGAGAGTCGCGATGCTTTTGCCATCCAGCAGCAGCTCCACGGAGGCATCACTGGCACAAAGCAGCACCGCCTTGAGCAGCTTGCCCTCGTGCTTCACGGCATGAGTGAACGTGGTGCCGTCCTTGGCTGCCGCCAGCCATTGCGGCACAGGCGGGCGGTTCGCCATCTGGGCATGGCAGACCGTGGCAAAGAACAGCAGCGGGAGAAGCAGGCGGCAGGGCATGCGCAGAATACGCACGCTGAGGTGCTTCACTGTCCGATACGATGGAGTTCAGATGAGGGTACACCACCTGGGATGCCTGTCACGCCAGCCATCATGCTTGACCCAGAGCCCTTTTGTCAGCCAAACCAGTCTCGAATGCGTTTGCGCAGAGGCTGCAGATCCCGCCTCATGTCGACAAACGAAAGCACGATCACCCCGCGAGATTCGGGCGAGTAGATGATGCCGTAACGGTGCGCGATCAGCAGCTTCCGCGCAGGTTTCTCGAAATAGCTGCCCATCAGAGGCTGCGCCGAGAGCAACTCCAGCATGCGCTGCACTTCTTCCATCAGACGGACTCCGTTGTTTTCGCGTGCGTGTTCGAGTTCCTCAAAGACCTCCTGAAGCTCGCGTCCGGCACCTGCAGTCCAGATGATTTCCGTCATGCAAGCTTTTGTCGGGAGAGAATCTTTACTTTGAGGTCATTCCAGGAGATGCCGCTGTCAGGATCGTTGTGGAAGTCCTGAAGACGTTCTTTGACTCGTTCCAAGAGCGCTGGATTCCTTTGTGCATCCAGCATCGCATCCATGCATAGCTCTTCGGAGAGCTGGAGCTTGTCTTCAACGCTCAGCGAATGAAGGGCAGGATGTTGCTCGATGACCATGGCTGCAACATACCAGGAGCGTCGGATTGGCTCAAGTGTCTATTTAAGAGGGGGAAGGAGCAGGCGGCAGGGCATGAGCAGAGTACGCACGTTATGGAGGCAGACTCTCCGCCAAGAAAATCAAAGCGCCTCCTGTCCGACGAGGAAGGTCACGTTGTGGATCTTCGCTTGATGCAGCGAGTTCAGCACATCCATGATGCGTTCATAGCGGGCCTGCTCTTCCGCTTGCACGGTCACGAGCACTTTCTGCTGCTGCCGTGCGGATGAGACGGCCACGCGCTGCAGCGTGCGTGTCAGTGCAGGCAGCTTCTTGTCCTGCGCTGTGTCGAAGACTTCTTCGTTCAATGTCACCGTTCCGTCACTCTCAATGCCGATGGTGATTTCATCTGCTGGAAACGTGACATGAGCAGCCGAATCGCACGATCTAGGAAGTTGAATGCTCAACTCGCGCTCCACTTTAAGAGTGCCTGCCATCACCATAAAAAAAAGCATGATGACGAAAGTGACATCGATCATGGGAGCGATCTGAAATGTGGCTGCTGCAGTCTCGGTATGGATGGAGGGTTTCATGGTCTGCAACTGCATCACGCCCAAGGCCTTAGAACCTTGGGGTAACCGCAAATACCTTAGAAATTCATTTTTAAGGGTTGTCTGCGTTGCTTTTTCGGGCCGTTTTCACTACGATTGTTGCATTCATCGTGCATTGAACAGCAATGCAGTGCGTATCGGGTCCAGCCTTTCTTAAGAAGGTAGGCTTGACATCTTTTTGAAAATGAGTCTTCTAATATCACCGTGAAAAGCAAAATCTATATACTCGACGACCATCCCATCGTTATCGAAGGGCTTAAGAAACTGATCGACCAGCAGGAAGACATGCAGGTGATCGGCAGTGCTGAAGATGCGAACACCGCTCTCCAGCAGATCTCCAAGATCAAACCTGACGTGGTGGTGCTCGACATCACCCTGAAGGACCGCAGCGGAGTGGACCTCATCAAAAAGCTCCGCGCCAGCCATCCGAACATGCAGATCCTCGTGTACTCCATGCACGATGAAAACGTGTACGCCGAGCGCTGCCTCCGTGCCGGCGCCATGGGCTATGTGATGAAAGGCGAGCCCAGCACCCGCGTGCTGCAGGGTCTCCGTCAGGTCTCCGCAGGCTCCTTCTTCTTCAGCGCCTCCCTGCTTGGCAGCATCGTCTCCGGCGGCGGCCCTCGTGGCGGCTCCCGTGGCGAACCCGCCCGCATGCTCAGCGACCGTCAGCTCGAAATCTTCGAGATGGTGGGCCGTGGCTTCGACTCCCACAGCATCGCCGAAAAGCTGGCCCTCAGCGCCAAGACCGTGGACGCCCACAAGGCGAACATCCGTCAGAAGCTGGGCCTCGCCTCCGCCCGCGAGCTCCTCATGGAAGCCGTGCGCTGGGTGGAGAAATAGGATCCCACTCACACCAGAAACCAATCAACCCAAGCGGGCGCTGCAAAGGCAGCGCCCGTTTTGTTTTCCCATCACTCTTTCACCTCGGCATCGCGGTCCGTTTTCGCCATGTCGGCCAGCCGTTCTTTCATGGTGGCCAATGCATCGGGCTGATCCAAGGCAAGATTCTTGGATTCGCTAGGATCAGAGCCGATGTTATAGAGTTCGAATTTCTCTTTCCCTGCGGCACCATGCACGATGAGCTTCCAAGGGTCGCAGCGCAGGGCGCGGGATTTAAAGCCGGGCCCTACGGTGTACAGCGTGCGCGGTGGTGGTGGCGCGCCTTCAGCGAGTTGAGGCCAGAGGTTCACGCCGTCCCACTTCAGATCGGTGACGGATTTGAAACCTGCCAGCGCGCAGAAGGTGGGCATCCAGTCGATGATCTGCACCGGGGAATCGTGCTTGCCGGGCTTGAGCACGCCGGGCCAGTTCATGAGGCAGGGCACGCGGGTGCCACCTTCATAGACGCTGCCTTTTTCATCGCGCAGCGGCTGGTTGTTTCCCGGCAGCGGGCCGGTGGGGTAGTCGTCCGCCGGGTAGGCCTGGCCGTTGTTCTCGGCGGTGCTGCCGCCGTTGTCGCTGGTGAAAACGAGCAGCGTCTTTCCACGCTGTCCGTTCTTTTCCAGCGCCTGCACGATTCTGCCCACCGCTGCATCCATGTGCATGATGCACGCTGCATAATGCCGCGCCACTGCACCGGTGATGCCCGCAGGTACTTTGGCCAGCCACTCCTCCGGCTCCTTCACCGGCAGGTGCACGGCGGTGAGCGGTACGTAGAGGAAAAACGGCGCGTCTTTCCGCTCCGCCAGCCAGGCGCAGGCTTCGCTCGCGATCAGGTCCGTCACATGCCCGGACTCCTGGAGCAGCTTTTCATCGCGGTGCCAAGTCTCGCTGTGTTCTCCCTTCTTGTAGTGGTGATCCCACGGCCCCACCCCGCCTGCCAGCGAGCCGTAGCTGTGGTCAAAGCCGAAGTGATTCGGCCCCCATTCGGGCTTGGAGCCCAGATGCCACTTGCCCGTGAGGCAGGTGTCATAGCCCACGGACTTCAGCGCACGTGGCAGCGTGGTGGTGTCCCACGGCAGGGCGCGCTCGTTTTGTGGCGTGGTCACATTAAAGCGGCTCCAGCAGCGGCCGGTCATGAGCCCGGTGCGCGTGGGGCTGCATACGGGGGCGGAGTAGTGGTGCGTCAGCTCCAGGCCTTCGGCGGCCAGCTTGTCGAGCGTGGGTGTGGGCGCGTTGCCACCATGAAAGGCCACGTCCGCCCAGCCCAGGTCATCGGCCATGATGAAGACGATGTTGGGCTTCGCGGGTGCTGCGTGCAGCAGCAGCGGGCAGAGCACGAGGAGTAGCGCAAGACGGTGCATCCTGCGCCAAACGAAGGAGCCCTGTGCGATCTCGCATGAAGGGTTGCGTGGCCTAGGGCGCTGAGGCATAGGGAGCTGCATGGGCCGTGCCAACGATTCTGCTTCCGCCAGTTTTTCCAAGCGCGCCGGACAGTGGCTGACGTACGCGCTGTTCCGGTGCATCGAGTGCGTGCTGTGGGTGCTGCCCATCACCACTGTGTGGTATGTGGGCCGTGTGCTCGGTGGCGTGACGTATTTCCTGGCTGGAAAGTACCGCCGTCTGGCGCTGCATAATCTGCACATCGCCTTTGGCCGTGAGAAAAGCCCCGCCGAGCTGCGTCGTCTGGCGCATGAGCATTTCAAGAGCCTCTTTGCCAACATGCTCTGCGGCTTCAAGATGCCGCTCATGACCGAGGCGGAGATCTGCAAGCGCGTGCGCTCCGACGGCACCGAGCGCGCCCAGGCCGCCTTTGATGACGGCGAGCGCCCTCTCATGAACCTGGTACTGCATGCCAGCTGCTGGGAGATCCTGACCCAGGTGCCGGCCATGTTTGTGCGCGGGCACAAGGCCGGTGCCATCTACCAGCCGCTGCGCAATCCCTGGCTCAATGCCCTGGTGCTGCGCCGACGGAAAAAACTGGGCTATGCGCTCTTTGACCGGCAGGACGGGTTCACGGGACCCATGAAGTTCATGCGCGAGGGCGGCCAGGTGGGCGTGCTGGTGGACCAGCATGCCGGTGACCACGGCATCTGGTGCCCCTTCTTTGACCGCCTGGCCTCCACCACCACCATCGCCGCGCTCATGGCCATCCGCACCAAAGCCGTGGTGCTGCCCATGATGGTCTACAATGACGGCCCTGCACGCTGGCGTCTGCACTGCGCCCCTGCAGTCGTCGGCGCAGGTGGAAGGACCGACGCCGACAGCCTGACCCTGGCCATCAATGCCGCCGTGGAGGGCCTCATTCGTGAACAGCCGGAGGCTTGGTTCTGGGTGCATAACCGCTGGAAGACGCCCAAGCCGTACTTCCTGCTGCCCAACTACCGCCGGGGTGTGGCCTTCCCAATGGATTACGACATGACACGTCTGCAACCCTTTGAGCTGCTCATTCGCAGCCCCAACTGGCTGGGAGACGCCTGCATGGCCTTCCCCATGGTGCGCGCCATCAAGCGCGGCCGCCCGGACCTCAAGATCACCGTGCTCGGGCCGGACAAACTGGAGGAGCTCTGGCTCTCCATGCCCGAGGTCTCGCGCTACATTGGCAAGCCCGCCAAGGAAGGGCTCTTCGCTGTCGCAAAGCGGATCAAGGCCACCGGCGTGAAGTTTGACGCCGCCGTACTCTGCACCAACTCCACCCGCAGCACGCTGGAGATCTGGCTGGCGGGCATCCCGCGCCGCGTGGGCTACAAGGGCTCTCTGCGCAGCAAGCTGCTCAATCAGATTATCAAGGAGCCGAAAAACAAGACGGGCATCGAGCACCACGCACACCGCTACATGCGCATCGCCCAGGGCATCGGCGCAGACATCGAGCAGCCTGGCTTATGGGATGCCGGTACGCCGCCTGTTTCCACCGATGGCACTCTACGCGTCGGCGTGTGTGCCGGGGCGGAGTATGGTCCTGCCAAGCGCTGGCCGCTGGAGCGCTTTGCCGCCGTGGTGAATCAGATCTCCGCGCAGCATGCGCAGTTCCGCTGGGAGCTGTTTGGCGCGCCGGGAGAAAAGGAGATGGGGGAAAAGCTCTCCGCCATGCTGCAGGCGCCGCATGAAAACCTGGTGGGCAAAACGCGCCTTTCAGAGCTCATCGCCCGACTGCGCCAGTGCCAGCTCCTGCTGACCAATGACACCGGCACCATGCATCTGGCTGCCGCGCTGGGCATCCCCACGGTCAGCATCTTCGGTTCCACCTGCCCCATCGCCACCGGCCCGCTGGGAGAGAGGCACACCGTGGTGCAGCACAAGGTGCCCTGCAGCCCCTGCTTTGAGCGCGAGTGCCCCTTTGGCCACTACGACTGCATGACGAAGGTCACGCCCGATGAGGTGGCGCAGGCGGTGCTGAAGGCGTGTGGGGTGGGGAAAATGACGAATGAGTAAATCTGAATGACGAAGGAATGTCGAAGCACCAATGACGAAATAGGCTTTCAAAAGTGCGCAGGACTGCTGCATTGAACTCGACTGAAGCGCCGATACTCACAATTGTGTGCTCCCACTTTGGGGCTTCTGCATTCGGTATTATTTCGGCATTCGGATTTACTCATTCGTCATTCCAACCTCACCTGCGCGGGCAGTGCTGCCGCAACAGAAAGAACGGCACGAAATCAGCCCGGTTAGCGCAGGTGCCATTACGGCTCCGCCACCGGATCCCGGCCCACGAAGATGCCTAGTACGGCACCGCCGATGACCCAGGCGATCACGTGATCGGCGATGTTCACCACGGTGTCGCGGCCGGGGTTTTCAAACCAGATCCACATGGGCAGGTCGGCCACCAGTCCGGCAAAGAGTCCCGCCGCCGCCACGTAGGCGATGCGCGCCGGGTAGAACAAGGCCACCTGGGAAAGCAGCGCGGCGATCAGGAAGGCACAGACCAGCGTGCGGATGAAGCTCAGCACCATGTTGGTGCCCATGCTGATCTCCGTTTTGCCGGGACGCACCACAGCATACATGTAGGGACCGTCTGCCAGGGCCTTGGCCTGAGCTGCTTCAAACGCTTTCTTCTCCTCGGCGGTGGCGACTTTGGGTGCCTGGCCCATGGAGGGCAGCAGGTACGTGCCATGACCGGCGGTGACGTTGGCCTTGATCACCTCCGCCACGGCGGATTCATCACGGAAAGAGCGGAATCCATTCGTGTGCCAGCCGATGACGGTCCACGACAGCGCCTCCCAGCTGAAGACGGCCAGCGCAGCAAGAACGGCTCCGAGAATGAGTTTGCCCATGGGTGGTAATAATGGCTCAGGCTGGAAGGGCAAGCAGGCAATCTGCCAAAACTGTCACGATGACGCCACAGAGGTGTGGCGTCTGTTTCAGCATACGGGCGTCAGCAGAGGCTGGCCGCTGAAATGGGCGGCCAGATTTTCCACCACCAGCCGGGCCATGGCAGCGCGCGTTTCGTGCGTGCCGCTGCCCAGATGCGGGAGGAGCACGGCATTGGCACACTGCAGCAGCGCCTCAGGCACCTGCGGCTCGTTCTCAAACACATCCAGGCCCGCACCACGGATGGTGCCGTTTTGCAGCGCAGAGATCAGTGCCCCTTCATCCACTACAGAGCCGCGGGCGATGTTGATCAGCGTGCCCTTGCTGCCCAGCGCGGCCAGCACTTCGGCATTGATGAGGTGTTTGGTCGCTGCACCGCCCGGGCAGGCCACCACCAGGTAGTCCACGGCACGCGCCAGCTCTGTCAGCGAGGCGTGATATTCCCAGCCCACATCCTGCTGCGTGCGGCCGTGGTAGGCGATGCGCATGCCATGAGCCTCCAACCTGCGTGCGATCGCCTTGCCGATGCGCCCCAGACCCACGATGCCTGCCAGCTTGCCATGCAGGGCGTGAGCCAGCGGAAAGGCCCCCTTCAGCCACGAGCCCGCGTGCAGAAAGCGGTTCGCCGCGATAAGCTGGCGGCTCGTCATCAAAACCAGCGCGCTGGCCGTGTCTGCCACATCCTCGGTCAGCACATCGGGGGTGTTCGTCACGCGGATGCCGTGCGCCTTGCACCAGTCCACTGGCACGCCGTCATAGCCCACGCCAAAGACGCTCATGATCTCCAGCCTCGGCAGCTGCTCCAGCAGCGGCACGGGGGCGACGCTGCCACCAGCCATTACAATGGCGCGGATCTCTCCGCCCACCTGCGCCAGCAGCGCGGCTTTGTCTGCGGCATGGAAGTAGTCATGACACACATGCGCGGCCAGCAGCGGCTGCATGAGGAAGTCTGGCAAAGGAGCAAGAATGAGGGCGGGGGTCTTTTCCATGAAGGCGATCACCATCCTGCGACTGCATCGCCTGACAAGCGGCGATTCAGCCCTCGCGGTTGCGCATCATGTCCGCCACCTGGGCAAAGAACAGGCCGATGGTCTGCGCCTCGGCGGCAGGTACGACCACCTCCTGCATCGCTTCTGTCATGAGCTTCATCCAGCGGTCGCGCTCCGCCTCGCCGATGGGGAAAGGCATGTGCCTGCCGCGCAGGCGCGGATGGCCGCGCTCCTGGATGTAGGTCTGCGGCCCGCCGAAACGGTACACGATGAAATCGGCCAGCCGCTTCTCCGCATTCTCCCAGTCATCTGCCGGGTACATCACGCCGATGAGGTCATCCACCCGCACACGGCGGTAAAAGGCCGTCACCATGTCGCGCAGGGTCTTTTCGCCCACCCGGGCGCAGAGAGTCGAGAGTTCATCCATGCAGGCAGAGTAGAGATGGCGGCCAGGAAACGCAAAAAGGATCAAAAACCGAAACCTTCCAAATCCCGCTCTTTTTTGTGCTCTTGCGTTTCTATGAGGCCATCAATTACCGCTTTCTTGGAATTCAGCCGAAAGTTTCGTCTCCCACAGGACGGATGATTGACTCAATACCCCGACTCGTTCGTATTCTTCCCATGAAAACCGCGCTCACCCTCCTCACCACCTTTCTCATGGCCTCGCTCGCCCCGCACTCCCCTGCCGCAGACGCGGCCCCTGCCAAAACTGAAACCGCTGTGATCGGCGGCGGCTGCTTCTGGTGCGTGGAGGCGCAGTACCTCCTGGTCAAGGGGGTGAAGAGCGTGGTCAGCGGCTACGCCGGCGGCAAGACCGAAAACCCCACCTATGAGCAGGTTTGCACGGGAGACACCGGCCACGCCGAAGTGGTGAAGATCGAGTTCGACCCCGCCGTGGTGACCTACAAGGAGATCATCGACCTCTTCTGGGACGCGCACGACCCCACCAGCGTGACCAAGGAAGACGGCGTGCACCATGGCAAGTTCCTGCCCAAAGGCACCGCCTACCAGGGCAACGACTACGGCACCCAGTACCGCTCCGCCATCTACTACACCACCGAGGAGCAGCACCAGATCGCCGAAGCCTCCAAGGCCGAGGTGCAGAAGAAGTGGAAAGACCCCATCGCCACGGAGATCGCCCCGCTGAAGAAGTTTTATCCTGCCGAGGACTACCACCAGAACTTCAAGGCCCTGAACCCCAACCAGGGCTACGTGCGCGCCGTCGTCACCCCGAAGACTGAGAAGTTCAAGCACACGCTGGAGGAGAAGGGCAAGATCAAGCCCGAGGCGAAGTAACCGCGCACCGCCCAGCATTCGAGTGCAGCCCAGGTCGAAAGGCCTGGGCTTTTTTGTGGGCAGTCCGAGAAACCGGGAGCTCATGCCAAGTAAATCCACCAATTTCTTAAGGGGTGGATTTATCTTGTTCTCCCGCCTGCAATCTGACAGAACAGGCGGCAACTGACTCCCATACCTATGAGTGCAAGCCGCATCCTTATCCGCGTCATCATCGTTCTGGTCTGTGTGCTGGTAGGCGCCAGCATCGGGGTTTCCCGGCAGGCGCTGCGCCTCACGAGTCAACCGTCGGAGTTTCGATCTCTGGCCAAGCTGGTGGCCGGCGGGAATCTCAGCAATGGGGGGCTGAACTGGAAGGAGCAGCAGCAGGACTTTTACGGAACGATCCTTGAAACCGTGGAATCTGCCGAAATGAGCCGCCGCGCCCTGGAGCGCGTGCGGGCGCTGAACCCCGAGTACAAAGACAAGAAGTGCGATGTGGCCATCCGTGCCGTCCAGAACAAGGGCAGCGGCATCATCAACATCCTCGCGACGGGGGATGAACCCAAATACACCCGCCTCTTTCTCGATGCATTGCTGGATGAGTACATCTCCTTCCGGCAGAGCATTCGCGAGCAGGCCCAGGGCAAGGTGTTGCAGCACTTTCTCAATGAGGTGGTGTCAAAACAGAAGGCCATGGAAGATTCCATGGAAAAGCTGAAGGCGGCACGTGCCCAGGGGGTGGACACACTCAGCGTCAGGTCAGACCTGGAGCGGCAGGTGGGGCGCCTCAATGCCCAGCGCAACCAGCGAGACGATATCCGCTTCAAGCTCAGGACGATGAAGGATGACGATGCCGGCCGCGGGCCCATGCAAGCGCTACTGGAAACCACCGAATCCGAAATTCGCGACATCGAAAGGTACCTGGACATCAAGGATGCCGCCCTCTCAGAACTGAAAGCGTGGCAGGAAAAATTCGCTGCTGACAAGCTGGCCTATGAGAAGCTCTTCAACGAAGTGGAAAAGCTGCAGACCATCTTCAACACGCAGAGCGACTACGTGGCCATCCAGGAGCGCGCCACGCCTGCCAGCGAAAACGTCGAGAACTGGGTCATGCCATTCGTGATTGGTGCAGTCGCAGGCGGTCTGCCGTTTGGCATCGTGGGCCTGGTGCTGAGCCTGCTGCTGGTGCGTGCGCCCAAGCCGCCGCAGGTCCCGACGCCCATCGTGTGATCACAAATCTTCCGGGGCAATTCATCCATTGAGCAAATCAATTCGCAGTGGCCCGTGCTTTCGCGCAGCATGGGTGCATCCCGTTTCCTGCCATGAGCAACAATCATCACCGCTGGCTTCTTGAGCAGCTCCCGCAATGGGAGCGTGAAGGTTTGGTTTCCACTGACGCGGCGCGCACTTTGCGCGAGCGCCATGCGGTGGATGACTCCCAGCCCGGCGCGGCGCAGATCGTGATGGGCGCGCTCGGGGCGCTGCTCATCGGCAGCGGCCTGATCGCCATCATCGGTTTCAACTGGGATGACTTCACGCGTCCGGTGCGGCTCATGTTTGCCTTTGTGCCGCTGCTGCTCACGCAGCTCTTCAGCTTTCGTGCTTTGCAGCGTGGAGAGGCCACGGCGGCCTGGGTACGGGAGACGGCCGCGCTGCTGCAGGCGCTGGCCACGGGCGCGTGCATCGCGCTGGTCTCGCAAATCTACAATCTCGGCGGCGAGTGGCCGGATTTCCTCTTCTGGTGGCTGCTGCTCAGCCTGCCTCTGGTCTGGGTGCTGCGCTCCAGCGCCGTGGCCATCTTTTACCTCATCGGCATCGCGGTGTGGAGCGTGGCCCAGGTGGAGCATAGCAGGCCGTGGTATGACAGTCCCCTGCTCTACCCGCTGCTGCTGCTGGGCCTGCTGCCGTACTGGCCGGGGTGGAAAAATAAGGCCACGCTTTCCCTCTCCGTGCGCTGGGTCATGACGCTCAGCGCCATCTTCGGCCTGTGCAGCGCGGCGGTGTTTGCCTGTGACCGCAGCACCACCACCGGCCACGGCTACTACGAGAACTGCTTCTTCTGGCTCTGGACGCTGACCGCTGCCGTGCTGGCTCTCTTTCCGCTCAATCCAAGCTGCCTCGACGAGCCCACCCGCCGCAAGCCGCAGGTGGTGCTCGGCAGTCTTTGGCTTCTGGGCTACGGCGTGGCCGCGACTTTCCATGGGACCAGTCGTGAAATTCTACGAGGGATGCCCCATGCCCTGCATCTGCCCTGGTGCTGGGGCTTGTTGACTGTGCTGGCAGCGTTTCTGGTGCTGGCCTTCCTGCGCAGGCGCTGGGCGGTGCTGGCAATCGCTTCGATTTCCCTGCTGCCCGTGCTCATGATCCCGCTCTATCGTCCCAAGGCCCAGCCTGATGGCATGCTGCTCTCCTGGCTGGCGTTGCTGCATCTGTCGGCCATCGGCATCACGCTCATCGTGCTGGAGTTTGCTGGAAAGAAAGGCGCTCCGCGTCTCGGTGCCACGCTGCTCTCGGTGCTCATCATCGCCCGCATGGCGGACAGCGATCTCTCCCTGCTGACCAAAGGTGTGGCCTTCATCGGCGTCGGCATCGCCTTCCTGGGTTTCAACATCCTCATGGGCCGCATGCTCAAACAGAAAACCGCTGCTCCCCTTCCCGCATGAAAACGTTTCCCCTCATCATCTTCGGCATCGCCGCGCTGGCGCAGTGGGCGGCGCCCCTGTCCCAAATCTGGACGCATGAGCAGGTGCTGGCCCAAGGCACGCTCATCAGGCTCAAGTGCCAGGCCCCGGACCCCTACGACCCGCTACGCGGACGCTACCTGGCCGTGCGACCCGTTTTGCGGGAGGCCACCTTGCCGGCGGGCCTGAAGCTGCAGAAAGGCATGCAGGTGTATGCGCTGCTCACCCCCGGTGCGGACGGCATTGCCACCATCTCCGCTCTCTCGCTCACGCCCCCGGCTGACGGCGCGTACATCCGTCTCAGGGCAGGCTACGTGTACAGTGACAAAGCATCTATCGAGTGGCCCTTTGACCGCTTTTACGTGAACGAAAAGCTCGCGCCTGAGGCGGACAAATGGTTCGCCGAAAACATCCGGGGAGACAAAGGCATCACCGCCGAAGTCCGCGTGCTCAACGGGCGCGCCGTCCTTGCGGACCTGAGCCTCGACGGCAAGCCTTTCCGCGAGATCCTCAAGGAGCGGGCGAAGTGAGCCGCTGCACGGGCTGGCAGCAGGCGGATTTACACGCAAAGAGCCGCAATTCCGGGCGCAAACCGGAACGAGCATCGCTTGCGCGGGGCCGTGTTGCGTGAAAAGCTGCGCGCCCCACCCATGACCCCCGCAAAAATCATCCTCGGCACCCGTGGCAGCGAACTGGCCCTCACGCAGACCACCATGGTCACCGCCGCGCTGCAGTCCGCGCATCCGCATCTGCAGATCGAGCGCCAGATCATTCAGACCAGCGGGGACAAACGCCAGGACCTGCGCTTTTCCGAGTTCAGCGACGTGGCGCAGGTGGACAAAGGCATCTTCATCAAGGAGCTGGAAATCGCGCTGGCAGACAAGCAGATCGCCGCCGCCGTGCACAGCCTCAAGGACGTGCCCAGCGACCTCGCCGCCGGATTCACCATCGCCGCCGTGCTGCCGCGTGCTGCGATCGAGGACGTGCTGGTCTCCGCGCATCCCTACACGCTGGAAACCCTGCCGCAGGGGGCGCGCGTGGGCACCAGCAGTGTGCGCCGCGCCGCGCAGCTCAAGTTTCTTCGCCCGGATGTCGAGATCGTGGAGATCCGTGGCAACGTGCCCACCCGTGTGAAGAAGGTGCTGGGAGAAAACGCGCTGGATGCCGTGCTGCTGGCCGCCGCTGGTCTGCTGCGTCTGGGCCTGCTGAATGCGAACCTCAGCCGCATCCACATCGACACCCACACTCTCTATGGTCTGGTGCTTGATCCCGTGAAATTCCTGCCCGCCGCCGGCCAGGGTGCCATCGCCATCGAATGCCGGGCGGATGATCAGTCCACCATCGCTGCCATCCGTGCGCTGAACGATGCCGAGACAGAAGCCCGCATCACCGCCGAGCGTGAATTTTTGAAGATCCTCGGTGCCGGATGCCAGACCCCCGTGGGCGCGCATACCTGGGTCACTGAAGGCCAGCTGCACATGAGCGTGCGCGTCTTCAATGAAGCGGATCTTTCCCTGCCGCCCGTGGAGCGCGAGGCCAAGCGCCCCGTGGCCGAAGCTGCGCAGCTGGCCAAGGACCTTGCGGGGATGCTGTAACGTGGGTCGTTAAATCATACTGCGGCCCGCAGTGGCTCAGGTTTTTCCATGGCACTCCTCGATGCGTCGGGAGATGAATTCGCGCTCCGCAGGCAGCGTGGCTAGTTTGAGCGCCTGCTCAAAGTGGGCGCATGCGGTCTCGGTCTGGCCGAGCTCGGCGGCGAAGGTGCCGCCGATGGCATAGTAGAGATGGGAGATTTCCAGCACGCTGCGCTGCTGGATGCTGCGCAGGGCATCGAGCCCGGCCTGTGGGCCGTGAACACGCGCCACAGCCACGGAGCGATTCATCGCCGTGACGGGAGAGCCGGTGATGGCGAGAAGCTGATCGTAGAGATGCAGGATGCGCGGCCAGTCGGTGGATGCGGCATCGACCGCCAGGCAATGCGTGGCGGCGATGCTGGCCTCGATGTGATAAACACTGAGCCCACCACCCTGCGAAGCCTGGCGCAGACATACGATGCTACGCTGGATCATGGCCTGATCCCACGCGGTGCGGTCCTGCTCGTGCAGGCGCAGGAGATGGCCCGCGTCATCGGTGCGCGTGTGCAGCCGTGCGGCATTGAGCAGCATCAGCGAAAGCAGGGCCAGGGCGCGCGGCTCCTGGGTGGCGGGATGCTCAGTGACCAGTGTGAGAAGCCGGATGGCCTCGTGGCAGAGATCGTTACGCACCAGGCGGTCGCCGGTGGAGGCTTTGTAGCCTTCATTAAAAAGCAGGTACAGTGTGTGCAGCACGCCGCTGAGACGTGCGGAGAGCTCTCCCGGCTCAGGAACGACAAAGGGCAGCGCCAGATCGCGAATGCGCTGCCGTGCGCGCACGAGACGCTTGGCCACTGCGGCCTCGCTGGTGAGGAATGCGGCGGCGATCTCCGCCGGGCTGAAGCCGCAGAGCGTTCGCAGCGCCAGCGCCGTCTGCGCCTCTGCGGCGAGCTCGGGATGAAAGCAGACGAACATCATGCGCAGAGTGTCGTCGGCAAAGGTTTCGTGCTTCATGTCTTCAGCCGGTGAGGAAAGCCACCGCTCCTGCTCCGCAGCGATGCCGTCCTGTTTCTCGTTCCAGCGCTGCTCCCGCCGCAGGGCGTTGAGTGCGAGGTTCTTCGCCACCTGCGTGAGCCACGCGGCGGGATTCTCAGGCACACCGTGGTAGGACCAGGTCTGCAGCGCACGCAGCAGCGCCTCCTGCACCACATCCTCCGCCAGCTGCAGCTGGTGCGTGCCGAGGTGCGCGGTGAGCGTGGCGATCACCTTCGCGCCTTCATGGCGGAAGAAGTGATCGGCCACCTCACCTGCACTGGTGCCCTGCTGGCTCATGATCAGTCGCAAGCAGTGAGCGCGGCGATGCGGCGGACCTCCAGCCGCCCGCCGTTGCCAAACATGGGAGACGACTCGGCGATGCGCACGGCTTCGTCCATCGATGCCACATTGAGGATGAAGAAGCCGCCCACCGCCTCCTTGGATTCAGCGGCGATGCCGTCGGACACGAGGCCTGGGCCGGAGACGATTTTGCCTTCCTGGGTCAGTGGCTGTGCCGCGCTGAAGATGCCCTTTTTAGTGAGGTCGTCGATCCAGTTGTAGACCTCCTTCATGTGGGCCTGCATTTCTTCGGGAGAATGTCCGGAGCTGCATGAGCCGCCGCGGACAAGAAACATGTATTGAGAGGTGGGTTCGGATTTCATGGATTGGAATGGGTGGGGTGGAGTTTGAGTGAAGATTTCTGACGGAAGTGTTTCAGCAGCCGCTTCGCTGCGCAAAGGACCAATGCGCTGATGCAAAGCACGGTTAGGGAGCGCATGAGGATATGGGCGGATGCGTAGGACATCGTAAAGCCGGTGCCGAGCGCCACATACGCCGCGAGGCACATCGGGCACTTGGGCATCAGAGCCAGCACCGTGCCCGGGAGCAGCCAACCGGCAACTTTTCTCACGCGCCCGGCAGGCCTCGCGCTTTGGCAGCAGCGCCGCGTGTTCATGCTTTGGCCTCCTCCGCGTGGCAGCCGCATTTCGAGGGTGAGGTGGCGTCATAGCGGTCGTGGTGGCGCACCCACTGCATGGTCCATTCCAGGCTGTCCTCATCACGGCCTTTCGGCACCAGATCGAGAATGCGGTAGGTGCCCATCATCAGCTCCACACCACGGCCATAAACGGAGTAGGTGTGGTAGATCGTGCCATCGGCTTCCTTTTGGAAAACGCTGATGCCCGGTGCCTCCGTGCTGCCAAAGGGCTGCGCGGTGTAGTTGTAGTCCACCTTGCCGCTCTCCACATCCTTCTCGGTGAAGGAGACGTGGAAGTCGTGGTTGAAATCGCTGCCGTGGGAGGACACCCAGCCGAAGCTCCAGCCCATGCGTTTTTTAAAGGCTTCGATCTCCGCCAGCGGCGCACGGGACACGGCCAGCATCGTGACATCTCGCGCGGCCAGGTGCGGCAGCATGCAGTCGGTGTGGTCGGCCATGTAGGAGCAGCTGGGGCAGCCCTCCTCCCAGCCGGGCCCCAGCATGAAGTGCTGAATGACGAGCTGGCTCTTTCCGCAGAAGAGATCCGCCAGCGAAACGCGGCCGCCTCCGCTTTCGAACTGATAGTCCTTGTCGATCTTCACCCAAGGCAGGGCGCGGCGCTTGGCGCTGATGGCGTCCATCTGCCGGGTGAGCTGCTTTTCCTCCGCGAGGAGCGCCTTCCGGGCCTCAAGCCATTCGGCCCGAGATGCAATGCTGTGTTTAGTTTTCATGGTCATGGGTGGTGAGTTTGTGAGTAATCGTTTCTGGCTTCTTCCCGGTCTGCCGCAGCGTTCCGTTCAATGACACGACAAACGAACCCGCCCGCCGAGGACAGGGGAGGACAAGATTTCTGAAAAAAGTTTTCCCGGGGTTGGCAAAGCTGGTTTGTCCCTTGTGCTTCACCCTGCCCGATCCTTTGCACGACAATCGTGGAAGCAATGCAGGTGCTGCGAACGTACAGAGTGTCGCTTGGGTTCCTGATCCCGAGCACCATCTTTCCAACCTGCCTGATGAAATTCCTAACCACCTTGTCTCCCGCCCCGGTAGCCGCCTGCCTCGTGCTCTTCTCAGCATGCTTTTGCTTGGAGAATGCTGCTTGTGCAGCGGACCTGCAGGCAGGCTTTGCGCAGGTGGATATCACACCGCCCATCGGCGCGATCATCACAGGTCCCATGGGACCGCTCAGCACTGCCACGGACGATCCCCTCAAAGCGCGGGCGATGGTGGTGGCCAGTGGCGGCAAAAAGCTCGTCATCGTGGGGGTGGATCTGGTGAAGATCCGCCGCGATCTCTCGGACAAGACGATCGAGCTGGTGATGCGGCAGACGGATATCACTCGCGAGGGCATTCTTATCTGCCCTAGCCACAATCACAGCGGGCCCCTCATCCCGGCGGATGGCGACAACGCCAAGGCCAACAAAGCCTACATCGACACTCTCCCCAAGCTCATCTCCGACAGCATCGTGCAGGCCAGCAAGGCGCTGCAGTCCGCGCGCATGTCCGTGGGGCGCTCCATCGTGCTTGAAGGCCACATCAACCGCCGCCTCATCTCCAAGTCCGACGGTCTCGTGCTCAACACCTGGCTGAAAAAGCTGAACGACCTCAAGGAGGTGCCGCAGGTGCTGGGCAGCGAGAGCGTGATCGACCCCGAGCTTTGGCTGGTGCGCTTTGATTCGCTTGAGGGCAAGATGCTCGGCACGCTGATGAACTTCACCTGCCATCCCTGCCTGCACGACCGCATCAAGACGCACACTTGGTCGGCGGATTATCCGGGGGTGATCGCAGACACACTGGCCAAAGAGTTTGGCCCGCAGGCCATCGGTGTCTTCATGCAAGGCGCGTCTGGCAACATCCAGCCGCCCGTGTGCTGGGCCCAGGACTGGAAGGAACGCGCGGCGGTGTTTGCCAATGCTGCAGCGGAGGCCGCGAAAACCGCACTGCCAGTGGAATCTCCCACCGTCGATTTTGCCCGGCGCGATGTGGACGTGCCACGCTGCAACGCCGAGGCCCAGCGCCCGGAGGCGATCTCGCGCCTTGGCTGGCGGCCGGAGTCTTTTGAGGGCGCGAAGAAAACCGCCGCCTCCATGCCGCGCCTGCTGAATGTGCCTGTGAGCGCCGCGCGCATCGGCCCCTTTGCCATCGCCACCAATGCGGGCGAGCTGTTTGTGGAATGGGGCATCTCAGTGAAGAAGCGCTCCCCCTTCCCCCACACCGTCCTCAGCGAGCTGACCAACCACTGGGTGGGCTACGAGCCCACGGAAGGTGCCTTTAAACACGAAGGCTACGAGACCCTCGCGGGTGCCAACTTCGTGTCACTGGAAGGCATCCAGACGCTGGTAGACACGGCTGTGGAGATGCTGGACGAGCTGTGGAAGAAGGCCCCGGTGAAGCTCGAATCCAAATGAACACTTCTGCCATGAAGCCTGCTCTGTTGCTTATTCTCGCCATCGCCACGTCTTCCGTCAGCCTTTTTGCAGAGGAAAGCCGTCCGCTCGTCGGGGCCATCCGCTGGGATGCGTGGTATTCAGACAAAGGCCCGGTCAAGGAAGTGGAGCGCTCTCTGGGGCCGCCCAAGTACCACTTCCGCCTGCCGTGGTTTGCGCGCCTTCAGGGCGGCGACAAGGTGAGCATCAATGGCGACAGCGAAGCCATCATGCAGCAGGAGCTGGACTATGCCGCCACTGCCGGTCTGGATTACTGGGCCTTTCTGGACTATGGCCCGGGCAGTGACATGACGCATGCGTTCAACCGCTTCCTCGCGGCGGCGGACAAGCGCGGGCTGCGCTTCTGCTTCATCGAAGAAGGCGCAAGCATCGATGGCCGTGGTCCGAAAGACTGGCCGCGTGTGATCGAGCATTTCAAAAACCCGCACTACCTCCGTGTGCTGGATGGCCGCCCGCTGCTCTGCGTCTTTGCACGCCCGAAAAAATATGGCCGCGAGGTGTTTGATCAGCTGCGCCAGCTCACCGTCGCTGCGGGAATGCCGGAGCCCTACCTCGTGCTCATGGGCTGGAACCCGGCTGAGGAACGGGAGAAGCTGGGCTTTGATGCGGTGTCTGAGTACGCGGCCGTGGGCACCGGTTACTCGCCCAAGCCCGTGGCGTATGAGCAGCTCGTGAGCAAGCATGTGGCGCAGGAGCTGTGGCAGAAATGGGAGCACGACCGCACGCCGTGCATCACCTTTGCCACGGCTGGTTGGGACACCCGCCCGCGCCAGGAGCGGCCACCAAGCTGGTGCCGCTGGATCAAAGCCGAGCCGGATCTCACACCGCCCGAGCAGCAAAAGCCGCTGCGGGATGCTGTGACAGCGAAGCCGGAGCAGATCGCCAAGCATGTGCTGGAGGCCGTGCATTGGACGCGCTCCCATCGCGACCTCAATCCTGCCAACTGCGTCCTCATCTACGGCTGGAATGAAAACGACGAAGGCGGCTGGCTCATCCCCACCTTGGGCGATGATGGCAAGCCCGACGACTCACGCATTCAAGCGCTCGGTAAAGTCCTTCGCTCCCACTGAAACATCTCCCTCTCATGCATCATCCGTCCCGCATTGTTCTCCCATGTTTTAAAAGCCTGATCGCCCTCGCCATCGCGGGCCTGCAGTGCCTGGCGTCAGCAGCAGATAGGTTGGAAGCCGGCGTCGGCCTGGTGGACATCACGCCCACTGGTGAGGTCACGCTCGCAGGTTCACCTTCGCCCAAGAAAACGTCGGAGGTGAAAACGAGGCTCTTTGTGCGGGCGCTCGTTCTTGCCTCTGGCGCGACGAAGGTGGCCATCGTCACGCTGGACACGTTGAAGTATCCCGTGGATCTCACGGTCAAAGCACGCGCCAGCATCGAGCAGGCCACCGGCATCCCGGCGGCGAATGTCATCATCTGCTCCTCGCACACGCACAGCGGTCCGCTTTGGAGTTATTATCCGGACAAGCTCGTCACTCCCATCGCGGAGGCTGTCAGCAAAGCCGCGCAGGATCTCATGCCCTGCACGCTGGGCATGGCACGCGGTCGCGCTGAGGGCGTGGCGGAGTGCCGCCGCGTCATCAAAGAAGGCCACGCCTGGAACCGCTGGCAGCTCAAACCGGACGAGGCGGACAAGTATCCCGCCGAAGGTCCTGCCGATCCCGACTTTGATCTGCTGGCCCTGCGCAGCGCGGACGGAAAGTTTAAAGCCATCCTCTACAACTTCGCCTGTCATGCCGCCAACAACCGCGCGCCGCTCATCTCCGCAGACTATCCCGGCGATGTGGAGCTGCATGTGCAGAAGGCACTCGGCTACGCCGTGCCCGCACTCTTCCTCACCGGCGCCTGCGGCGATGTGAACCCCATCTACAGCGTGCGGCGCGATCTTTTTGAGCAGCGCCTCGGCGGCGAAATCCTCCAATGTCTCGAGCGGCTGGAGCCCGTGGCGAAGCCCACGCTTGCCATCGACGCACGCGAATTCCAGATGCCTGGCCGCGAGCACCCAGAGTTCCGCGAAGCCGAGGTCGCGCGCAACTGGCCCGGCCAGCTGGAGCACTACCGCAAGGCCTACACCAGCATGAAAGCGCGGGAGAAGCCCTCCTACCTCTACTTCATCACGGGCATCCGCATCGGCCCGGACTTTGCCATCGTGACGAATGCGAACGAGCTCTTCTGCGGCATCGCCATGGGCATTAAAAAGCAGTCCCCCTTCAAACACACCATGACCGTGGAGCAGACCAATGGCGCGCACGGCTATGTGCCCAGTGCCAAAGGCTTTGAAGGCGGCAGCTACGAAACCTGGTTCGGCGAGCACTCGTATCTGACCACCCAGGCGGCGGACATCATCGAGAAGCAATCCATGGAGGTGCTGAACAAGCTGCGCCAGGAAACCCCGAAGCCATGACTGCGGTTCAGCCCCTCCGTGCAGTGCGATGCTCCACCGGAGTCGCATCAAAGGCACGTTTAAAGTGCTGGCCAAATCTCGACACATCACGATAGCCCACACGGCGGGCGATTCGTGAGACGGGCAGGCGGGTGTGGCTCAGGAGCTCCGCAGCTTTTTCCATGCGCAGCT
Source organism: Prosthecobacter vanneervenii (assembly GCF_014203095.1). Lineage (NCBI taxonomy): Bacteria > Pseudomonadati > Verrucomicrobiota > Verrucomicrobiia > Verrucomicrobiales > Verrucomicrobiaceae > Prosthecobacter > Prosthecobacter vanneervenii. Next base: position 222,290 of record NZ_JACHIG010000010.1, read on the forward strand.
TTTGCAGGTAGGCCTGAAAGCTGAGGCCATGGCGTCGTCGAAAAAGACGGCTCAAATTTCCCGGGCTGGTGAAGGCGATCTCGCGGGCCACCTCCGTGAGCTTCAGCGGGCAGTGCAGACGAAAGGCCAGATGCGCCGCGGCGCGCTGCAGCGGATCGCCTGTGGGCTCGGGCGCATGGGGCACAGACTCCGAGATGCGGAACCACACAGCCTCCACATGACTGCGCGCGGCGTCCTCGGCCGCAGCGGGATCTCCCAGCGCGATGGTTTCCACCAGATGCTCGTGCTCATCCGCCAGCACACGGGCATCCGGGAAGTAGTCGTCAAATCCCTGCCGGTGGAAAGCCAGCATGCTGTCCCAGATACGCCGCCAGGTCTCGTGCAGCAGAGGCACGCCGGAGAGTTCGATGATGCATTCGTGCAGCTCGCGGTCCGCACGGCGAAAAGCTGCATAGTCCCGCTGCCGCAGCGCCTGTGTCACGCGGCAGAGCAGGACGCGCAGCTGCTTCAGCGACGCAGGGGCGGCGGCTGCGTTCATGGCCGCGTGGCGCGCGGCAAAGCCGTCGAGCACGGAGCGCAGTTCGGAGAGCTTGCGTACATCGGCGATGTTCATGCGTGGCGGTGGCTATGCGAAATCGGGCCTTATTCTATGCGGCAATGACCAAAAGAAAGGAGGCCTCTTTCCCTGCATTGAAAACGCTGCTGGCAGCACGTTTGATCATTCTCTACGGCAACCGCCTGTGCCAAATCCACCCAAGGCCTTCCACTCGCTGCCGGCGTCCCTTCTCATGAAACACCTCCTCACTCTCTGCCTTTTCCTGCCCCTGACCTGCACGGCGGAGGTCTGGCCGCTGGATGCCGTGGACAACACACTCCTGCTGCACGGAGAGGCCAGGCCCGCACCCGGCGCGGCAGCCCAGAGCCTTGTGCTCGATGGCGGCTCCGTGCTTGAATTGAAAAACAGCAGCGCCCTGGCCTGCGGCTCCAGCTTCACCGCCTCGGTGTGGTTCAACCCCTACCTGCTGCAAGGTGGGCAGCAGATGGTCATCGGCAAAAACCGCTACTCCCTCCGCGAGCGCCAGTGGGGCATCACCATCGAGCCAGATGGAAGGCTGCGCGCGCACCTGCAGCAGAAAGGCCGCTGGAGCGAGATCACCTGCGCACAGCCGTTGCAGGCGGGCCACTGGCATCTTGCCACGCTGGTGGTCACTGCCGATCAGGCCATCCTGTATCTCAACGCCCTGCCCGCCGGAGAAGTGAAGCTCATGCAGCCGATCCCCACCACCGCCGCGCCAGTGACGCTCGGTGGCATTTACGATGAGGCCAAACCCCGCCAGCAGTTCATCGGCGCTTTAGATGATGCCCGCATCGAGCCGCGCGCGCTGTCAGCAGCTGAGATTGCCACTGCCTATCATCCGGTGGATGCCACTCATGAAGTTGCCAAGTTCTTCACCGCAGACTTTCCCCTGTGGGACAGCACGCAGAAGCTTCCGGCTGCCGCCGAACTGCCCCTGGTACAGGGCACGGAGTTTCACGTCATCAAAAAGAAAGCACCAGATGTGGACGGCTGCCGCTGGACGCTCGGCGTCGGTCTGGCCTGGCACAAAGGCAGGCTGTATGCCTCTTACGGCTTCAACAAAGGCGAAGAAAATACCCCCACCGAGGAGGCGCACGTGCGTGTGAGCAGCGACGCCGGCCGCACCTGGGGCCCCTCGGTGGTGATGGACGCCGGAGAGGGCAGCCTGGGCGTGAGCCACGGTGTGTTCCTCTCTCACAAAGACAGGCTGTGGGCCTTCATGGGCGCGTTTTATGATCGCTTTCAGCGCACGCACACACGAGCCTACACGCTGAATGAAACCACCGGCGCGTGGGAATCGCATGGCGTCGTGATCGATGCCGGATTCTGGCCCATGCAGGAACCGCAGAAAATGGCGGACGGAAACTGGATCATGGCAGGCGCGCGAGTCTCCAAAGGCTACGACCTCAGCGGCGACCCGCCTGCCGTGGCCATCAGCCATGGAGATGACTTCACGCACTGGGACCTCGTGGTCATCCCCGTGGTGCCCGGTCTTGGCAGTGTCTGGGGCGAAAGCACGGTAATCGTGGACGGCAGGCGCATCATCAACATCTCCCGCTATGGCAGGAGGGCGCAGGCGCTCGTGGCCGCCAGCGAGGACTACGGACGCACCTGGAAGCCCTCCGCCCCGTCCAATCTGCCCATGGCCACCAGCAAACCCTATGCAGGCACGCTTAGCACCGGCCAGCGCTACCTCGTGTGCACCACCACCGCAGACACCGGAGGCCGCCGCTCTCCGCTGACCATCGCCGTCAGCAGACCGGGGCAGAATGTCTTCAGCAAAGTCTTCCTCATCCGCCCCTCCGTTTTTGAGGGCACCCCGGGCGTTTCAGATCCCAAAGCCGACTTCAGCTATCCCTATGCCGTCGAGCACGATGGCCGCCTCTACATCGGCTACACGCATAAAAGCCATGCGGCCAATGAGCTGGCGGTCGTGCCTGTGGCCGCACTCGCTCAAACCGCTTCTGCCAAAACCACTGCCACCACCGCCCCCGAAGCGCTGTGGGTGGGTGAAACAGATCTCTCCAAAAACGAAAACATCCCCTTTCTCCCGGCAGAACATCGCGTCATCGATGAATGCACCGCTGGCGAGTTTCAGTTCACGCTCGGCGCAGACATCGTGTTTCATGAGGGAGAGTTCATCACGCAGTGGGCCAACAGCCGCGTGGAGGAGAATGATGAGTTCAGCATTGCACGCGCCCGTCGCTCGCACGATGCCATCACCTGGAGCGAACGAGAAGTCATCGCGCCGGGCTTTGAAGGCCCCGGCTTTCACTCACACGGAGTGTTTCATTCACACGAGGGAGCACTGTGGAGCTTCAATGCCCAGATCCGCCAGCAGCCGCAGCTCGGCGGCTTTTTCTCCGGCCTGTGCACCGATGCCTTCCTCTGGAAGACGGACACAAAAACATGGGAGCCGCACACCACCACAGGCCTGGAGGGCTTCTGGCCCCTGTGCAAACCTGTGCGCCTTGGCAATGGCAAATGGATCATGGCTGGAGCGCGCAACGGAGACAAAACCGTGCTCGCCGCCGTGGCCATCTGCGACGGTGAGGACATCACTCGCTGGCGTGTCAGCACCCTACCACATCCTGCCAGTTTGGAGCCCGGCCAGATCTGGGGAGAGACCACTGTCAGCGTAGAGGGCTCGCGTGTGCTTGCCATCGTCCGTAATGGCAAAAAAGGCGGCACAGGATTCTGGTGCTCCATCAGCACCGACCACGGCGAAACCTGGCCCGTGCTGCGCGAGAGCAACCTCCCCCACGGCGGCGGCCGCCCCATGCTGGGCCGTCTCGCGGACGGGCGTCACTTTCTGGTAAGCAATGTCCGCTCCCGCAACACGCTGGTGCTTGCATTTACCAGGCCCGGCACCTTCCAGTTTGACCGAATGTACCGCCTCATCGACCGCCCCTCGCCGCCGGTCCGCATACCCGCCAAGGCCAAGCGTTCCCAGTGGGCCTACCCCAGCGCCGTTGAGCACGCAGGCAGGCTCTACATCGTCTATTCCATCACCAAAGAGGCCACGGGATTAACCGTCGTGGATTTAAACAAGGCGGTGAAGCCGTAGAATCGTCCCACGTCTCCCGTCCGCCACCACATCGTCACTTGCATCCCACGCCTGCGTGCTTCATTCGCGGCGCTTGCAACCGCTCCACCTCATCGACGCCATCGGTCCCTTTTTTCGCGGGCATGACGTGCGTACGATCAACTGGTCCAAGATTCCCTGGCACCATCTGCCCAAGGCGGGCGGGTCGGAGGCGGAGGCGTGGTGGGCGCTGGTGCGGGCGGACCTGACGCGCTTTGCGGATCAGGCATCGGCGTGGGGTTTCAATGCGGTCTCTCTCGATGACGTGACGCATCTGGCGGACCACGCCTGGCTGGAGCCTGAGCTGCGCGCGCGCATCGCCCGCTACCGCGAGGAGTTTGCGCGCTGCTTCGAGATCTTCACCACACGCGGCATGCAGGTGCATCTGACGATGGACGTGATGACCTACACGCCCGAGCTGCAGCGGCGCATGGTGGAAGACAAGCGGGAGGTGAACGACTACCTGGCCGAGCTGCTTGATGGATTCTTTGTCAGCTTTCCGCAGGTGGCGGGCATCATCATCCGCATTGGTGAATCGGATGGCAAAGGCGTGCACGATGAGTTTCGCAGCCAGCTCGTGATTCAGAAGCCCGCGCAGGCGCGCCAGCTCCTGTGCGATCTGCTGCCCGTGTGCGAGAAGCACGCACGCCGCCTCATCTTCCGCACCTGGACAGTGGGCGCGTACCGCATCGGCGATCTCATGTGGCACCGCCGTACCTTCACCAGTGTGTTTGAGGGGCTGGAGAGCCCGGCGCTAGTCATCTCGATGAAGTACGGCGAGTCCGATTTCTTCCGCTACCTGCCGCTCAATTCCAACTTCTTCCGCACCGATGTGGCGAAGATCGTGGAGTTGCAGACGCGGCGCGAGTATGAGGGCTGCGGCGAGTACCCCAGCTTTACCGGTTGGGAGTATGAGCGCTACGCCCGCGAGCTGAAACACGCGAAGAATGTGATCGGCTGCATGGTGTGGTGCCAGACCGGCGGCTGGGTGCCCTTCCGCCGCATCGCGCTGATCGATCCGGAGGCCATCTGGACGGACCTGAACACCTTCGTCACCATTCGCGTCATGAAGGACAGCATGCCGGTGGAGGACGCCGTGCGTGCCTTTGCCAAAGAGCGTGCGCTGGGAGACGCCGAGGCGCTGATCGAGCTGCTGCGCTACTCCGACGAGGTGATCCGCGAGCTGCTTTACACCGAGGAATTCGCGCAGCAGAAGCTCTTCTTCCGCCGCGTGCGCATCCCGCCGCTGCTGCAGGTGTACTGGGGGAACATCTTCATCAATCACAGCATCAAAAAGCTGCTGCGCTACTTTGTGCAGGAGCCCGAGGCCGCGCTGCGCAGTGCGGCGCGCTGCATGGACCGCCTGGAGCAGATGATCGCCCTGGCCCCGCGTGCGGGCGTGCCTGTGGCGGATCTGGAGTATATGCGCGACACCTTCCGCCTGCTGGCACTGGCACGGGAGTACACCTTCACGGAGTTCACCCCCGAGATGGAGACACGCCTGCGCGAAGCCAAGCGCGCCTACAAGGCTAAATACCCCAAGCGCGGACTGCGTGCCCGCTACCGCATCAAGACCGACTTCAAGCCCTTCTGGGTCAAGCGCCGCTATCTCGGCTGGGCCATCGAGCTGCTGATGCGCCGCCGCCGTGGCTACCGCCTCATCGACCGCCTGCTCATCCTGCACGTGCTGTCCATGATCTACCGCATCATCGCAGTTCGAAAGCCGCACTGGATACCTGGATTTGCCAAAGAGAGCGCGATGGGTGTGGATGTGGTGTTTCGGTGAAAATGAAAGGAGCGCGGGCACTCCTGCCCGTCGGTCAGCGCTCTCGCTAAAATCCACAATTCCCAAACGAACGCACAATGCCGCCGCAGCAACGGCATGGAAAAACGGCAAGGACACCTTGAAACCGCTTTCTTGTTAATCGGGAACGCCGGAGTAGTTGAAAACGCTGATCGACGGGCAAGAGTGCCCATCGTACTTCACACAATCTGCCAGCGTTGTTCATAGCTGAAATCGGGCGCGGGCAGGTGGGCTTTCATTGGGTTTGTCTGGATGTAACACTGAAATTTTTTCAACTGCTCCAGACTTCGGACGATGTGGCTGAACGACTCCTGCATCCACAGGCTTCCAGATCGCCCCAACAAATGGTTGATGTTTCGGGCGCTGACGCCTTTGACCGGCTTCATGATTTCTTCCAGAGAGACTTCTCCCAGCGGCTTCAGCAGCACATGAACATGATTTGGCATCACCACCCAGTCACCGAGATCGTAGTCTTGGCCGTGCTTAAATAGAAGGCGATCCACCACCTCCCTCCGGCAGCGTTCATCACGCAGCAGGCATCCGCCGTATCCTGCATCGAGCCAGCGCTCCATGCGTGCGGTAAACAGGCTCCGATGCTCCCTGCGTGTGGTTTCGTCCCAGGGCTCAGGATGTTCAGCCAGCCATGCCTGCCGTTTGTATAGCCATTGTTTTAAGAGCTTCTGCGGCACCGAATCCTCCAGCCGGAAGGTGACAAAATAAATTGCACCTTTCAGAGCAAGCTGAGGCAAATGCCTGCCATGGCCTGCGTCCACCGCATCCCAGTCAAAGGCTGTGAAATCTTCTCTGCCAATGGTGCGCATGAGATCAGTACGATGGGCACTCCTGCCAGTAGTGTTCGGCACTGGGAGTGCTTTCGAGCGGGAAGCAAAGAACCATGGCGCGGCATTTTGGCGACGCAGAGATTGGCAAAAGAGCTTC